>JBGOXQ010000242.1:0-3845 GCA_041479225.1 Bathyarchaeia archaeon | reverse complement strand
GCAAGATACGTGCCGACAGATTTCCTCACCGAAGGCATAGACCAAACCCGCGGCTGGGCAAACTCGCTTCTCTTGGAACACGTCATCTTAACGGGCAAAGCTGAAAGCCCCTACAAAGCGTTCTTATTCCAAGGCTTAACGCAGGATTCAAAGGGTAGAAAAATGAGCAAAAGCCTAGGCAACGTGATAGAAACCAACAAACTTCTGGCGACAAGCAGCGCCGACCTCAGCAGGTTCTACATGATGCGGAAATGCCCCGCTACAGATTTCATGAATTTTGACCTTCAAGAAGTGAACCGCCGCACCTACCAGGTGCTCAGCACGCTGTACCACCTAAGCAGGTTTTTCCTGCAGAACGCCGAGTTCGACAAGTTCCAAACCGAAAAGTTCACGGTGGAGTGGGCGCTTGAAGAAGACTTGCTTGATGCTCCTGACCGTTGGCTCCTCTCGAAGCTGCAAGAGAAGATTGAGGAGTACACACAGCGGCTGGAGGCATGCCAGTTTAACGTTGCAGTAGCGATTCTGGAAGACTTCGTAATAGAAACCCTCAGCAGACTCTATGTACCCATGATTCGGAAGGAACTTTGGACAGATGACCCCCAAACGCTTCAGCGGAGACAGGCAATATACGCCTTGCTGCACCACGCACTCAAGACAGTTACGCTGCTCTTCAACCCAGTTACACCGTTCATAAGTGAAGCATTGTACCAGAACGTTTACCGCAAACTCAGCCCAACGCTGCCTGAATCAGTGAACCTCGAAGCTTGGCCTGAACCAAACCCGAAAATGCGCGACAAAGCCTTAGAAGAAGATTTTGAGACCCTGTTCAAATGCGTCTCTCTGGTTAACGCTGCAAGGCAAACGGCAAAGCTGAAGCGCAGATGGCCTCTCAGCACAGTCATAGTTGTAGCGCCTGAAAGAGTGACGCATGCGTTGCGGAACGCTGAATCCTTATTCTTGGAAATGACGAACATAAAAACCGCAGAGTACGCTGCAGAAACGCCAAAAATAACGACAGACCAAAGCTGGGTAACTGCCGTCGAAGGCGACGTGACTGTTTTCATAAGTGGACAACGCGACGACAAACTGCTCGGCGAAGGCATCATGCGCGATTTAGCCCGCCGAATCCAAGCCCTACGCAAAGAGCTAGGCTACATGCCTGCGGATGTTTTGGATGCTGCGCACATTGCTGAGCTTGAAGACGAAAGCACACCGCTTCTTAAGCCATACTTAGAGGAAATGGCTGCGCTGGTGCGAACAAAGAAAGTGTACCTGTACAAGAGCCGCGTAGAAGTGGAAGCGGAGTGGCATGAGTCTGAGCTGGATGGCAAAAAAATCTACATAAACATACACTAAACCTCTTTTTCCCTTTAAATATCTATGACATTAGCATGCGGGCTAGCCGAAAGTTTTATCCAAAGTTCAGAAAAATATTAGCTCGGTGCTAAAATGAAAATAAGTAAATCAGCTTCAATGGATTCTCCCCCGCCTCCGCCTCCACCATTACCCTCAAAGAGCTCTCGAAAAACCCTGATTGCCGCACTGGTCATTGTGATTATAGTGATAGCCGCTATCGTTGGAGCGTATGCATTAACACTTCCAGCAAGTAACAAACCTTCACCGTCACCTTTAGGTTCAGCAACACCAAGTTCAGGATCGCCAAGTACCTCAGCTTCCCACTCAACAACGGGATCGTCGTCTTCTTCATCATCACCTTCGCAGACGTCTTCACCCTCTTCATCGGCTACGCCATCAAGCAATCCAACCTCTTCGCCGTCAGGACAATCATACACGCACTTTCGGGCTGGGTCATGGGCGAACTATACAATGATGACCTACGATGATACTGGAACTGTATCAATGGAAACGCATGAGAAGGAAAGCATCAGTGAAGGCACATACAACGGGCAAAACTGCTGGCTACTCATCACAGACATGGACCAGACGAATGAAGGCCAAACGACAAGTTCTACAACCATTATATACCTATCTAAGAGCACGCTACACGGCGTTCGTTATGAGATGTATATGAATGGCGAATTGATTTATGGCTACGACCTCAACGACACTAGCACAACAAATCCCGGAACAACAGGCGAGATTGACCCAAATACAATTATCAGCTATGAAACCAAAACAGTTGCTGCTGGGACTTTCACAGACTGCGCCAAGGCTTCAATAACGACGACAACCAGTGCAGGAACAAACACAGCAACAATTTGGGCTCATCAGAACGTGCCAGTATATGGCTTAGTGAAGATGGAAACATACTCCGGGCAACAACTAACAATGACCATGGAGCTCACAGCATACGGCGGATAACTAAACCTGAACATATTGCAGACAGCAAACATCTTAAAGTCAACGACTAGCTCAACTAGTCTTTTTTCCTTTTTCTCATACTCGCAACATTTTCCTTAACCACAAGCTCTATATTTTATGCCGCTGCTTTTTCCAGACATAACATGGGCCGGTAGATCAGTCCGGTATGATCGCCGCGTTCGCAACGCGGAAGTCGGGGGTTCAAATCCCCCTCGGTCCACTCCCAATAGGTTCAAGTGCTGAGGATGATGAGGAAGTTGAGTTGTTGATGACTATTCTTGGAGGCTTCTGACGTATAGTTATTCTGTGTTGAAGAATAAGAAGCCGTATCATGATCAGGGCTAAAGCTTTTTCTCGTTATAGCGCTGTCCCTGTTTGGTGTGGACGTTAGCGCGATTGAGGAGGTCTCGATGCTAAGCCATAGTGCTCCTTTGTGGGCGAATAGGCGCGTGCCCTTCACCAATCAGCTAGGAAAAGAATGAAAGAGAGGCAATTTATTGCGATTTTCCTTTCAAAAAGATGTTTTGCATCCGAGGAGTTATTGCCAAAAGATAAACGAAATCGAATTGTGCACACCCCTAAGTCTTATGCAAAAACTCAGCAATGGGTTCGCGAATTTGTTTGATTATGCCACTTTTGTATCGGACTCTTGGTTTTGAATCCTAAATCAACTCCAAGAGAGAAATGAAGGTAATTCTGTTTTTAGCATAAGCTACACAATTTAACATGAACAGTGTAATTTTACTGAAAACTTCAACGAACAATAAACGAGCACGGGAATTATGCTGGAGGCTATCACTATTAAGTATCAAATTTTCCCTGCAAATTCTATTTTGCTCTTACCCGTTCTCCATTCTAAGCTTGTGGGTTATCCGTAGAACTGTAACCGTTCATAACGCGTGACCCGACTTTATATTTGACTCTCGGCTCCAGCAAATTTAGTTCCGCATTGTTTGATGAATAGACAGTCATAGTAGGAGTACCCAAAGCGCGTACAACACCAGAGTTAGAGTGAACAGACCTGCCCAGATGCCTTTGCTGTGCTTAAGGATGTTTTTGCCGTTCATCGGTGCTACTGGTAAAGTGTCGCAGAAAGCCATGGTAAGGCACATCGCAAGCCCAGTGCCGCCTATCAGCGTGAAACCGGCGAGGAGGAGAATAAAGAAGAAGGTTGCAAACCAAAGAGCTATTACAACTTCAGCCGATGAAAGGTATGCTTCTGCTTTTTCGGTTGTTTTCGGTGAGTGATGTTCGTTGCGGCTTGGCTTTGAGAAAGGCATTCTGAACGCGAATGCTGTGATCAAAAGCATTGCCGTTCCTGTGTACCAGAGCTTGTGTTCGGTCCAAATACCTTGTTTCCTAGCGTAAATTGCCACGGTGTAGCTTTTCACAACCTCTACTAATATGCTTGTAGCCAAAATTATTGGAACAATTGTCATTATATCTGACAAACTGGGCGCTTTGACATAGGCAAAGCAAATAGTAAGAATCACAATAGCCACTGAATAGGCCGCCAACTCAGT
>JBGOXQ010000241.1:0-3856 GCA_041479225.1 Bathyarchaeia archaeon | reverse complement strand
ATGCTGCTTGATGATATGCAGATTCACTTGGAAATCTGTGGACAATGTTCAAGCGGGGCTTTTGTTTTCCTTGAGATGGAGTACATGATGATGTTGCTGATGAACCATAGGGCAGCGAAGCTGAAAATCGTGATTTGATGAAGTTGTTCTTCGAACTGGCTTACTGCTAGGAGAGCGGCAGCCCATAAGATAGCGTTTGCAACTATCACGGCGGACAGTTCTTTCCTTAAACTACTAAGAAGAGAATTTGACAGTGCATAAGCGGCGGTTTTTGATATCAGGTTGTAGGCGTCTTGCCCCAGTTCGGATAACTGGTATTTTCCATTTCTCTGAAGGAGCAGCCCATTTAAGGCATTGATGTGGTAGCTTAGCGCAGGGCTATCTTCAGTATTGACGGCGTTCTTGATTTCGGTAAACGTAACGCCTTTCCTCTCGCCTATTACTCGTAGTATGTCACGTCTTTTTTGATGGCTCAAGGTTTTGAAAATTGATTCTTCCAAGCTTTCGGTTGCAGTTTCCTTTTCCATGATAGATTCCTCAGAGAATCTCGTTGTATCTGTGGCTTTTAAGGTGATTAGTGGAAAAGTTTTGACTATTTGAGATCTTGACTTGAAATTTCCTTGTGTTTCATGTTTGCTCGATAAAAAGTCCTAAAAGCAAGCTCGCGCTGAAGCTAGAGCTATGCGAAAGAAGCAAGCTGCACTCATAGCCCTAGCCGTAGGAGTAACTGTGCTATTTGTAAAACTGCTTGCGTATTTCGTTTCGAACTCGGTAGCTTTGCTCTCTGACGCATTGGAATCCATCGTGAACATAGCTGCTTCGGGGCTGATGCTTTTCTCGGTTTGGCTTTCGGAGAAGCCTCCAGACGACAGCCACAACTACGGGCACCAGAAAATCGAAGAGATTTCCTGTTTCTTAGAAGGGCTTTTTATCATCGCTGCCGCATTGCTCATCGTCTACGCTGCGGCTGGCCGCTTGTTCTCAGAGATTTTGCCCATTCAGTTGAATTTGGCTATTGGTATTTCTATGGCGGCTACTGCGTTGAACGGTTTCCTCTCGTGGTTTCTGGCACGCACTGCCAAAAGAAGCGGGTCTATGGCGCTTGAAGGGGATGCGAAGCATCTGCTATCAGACGTAATCTCCTCCGCAGCAGTATGGATAGGTCTCTTCATTGTGGAGTTTACGGGTTGGGGACCAGTAGACGCCATTCTTGCCTTCGCCGTTGCCGCGTTGGTTGGTAGAATGGGATTCAGCTTAGTGTTCAAATCGTGCCAACATCTTATGGACAACTCTTGCAAGGAAGAAGAGAACAAAATACGGGAAGTACTGCTTCGCCACAAGTTTCGCTTCATAGATTTCCACGATATGAAAACGCGTAGAAACGGCAACCAAGTCTTCGCTGAACTTCACCTATCCGTTGACGGGTCGTTGAGTGTGAATGAGGCACATGAACTCACGGATCATTTGGAGGACGAGTTGAAGGGCGAGTTACCGAATGCGAACTTGACGATTCATGTGGAGCCGAAGAAACCAACCGCCTCGCCAGAAGACACGAAATTAATGTAGCGTCCCAAGTTTGCTCTTCTTGGACGAATATTTCCGTTGATGGCGTTCATTTTTGCAGGTCCATTGGTGAAATCACTTCTGGAAAAAACACAAGCACACACTGCACAAGAGAACCATCATATTTGGATCCTATTAGTAATTGTATGCAGAAAAGGGGTAGGGGTAGGGGTAGGTAGCACTGGTTGCAACATAAAAAACTAAGGGGGTAGGGTCGCTATTCGCGTTTTCGGCGGTCAATAGTATGTTGAAAAAGGGGGCAAAATTCTCTATGCGGGAGACTGCAGCTTACACAAGGTAAGCATCTGTGATGTATCTGCGCATCATCCTGTGCGTGTTAAAGTAGTAAGCAACTTTCCCAATGCTGTTCTTCATCATCTCTATCCAGATGTCACGTTCCTCGTAGAACGTGGGCGCAATCAAATACTTCAGCTTGTTAAACAGATCATCCAGCTCCTGCCTACGCCTTTCCTCTTCAGCTATTTGCTCATCAGGTGAAGGACCAATTGCCCAGCCTGTAACGCCTTCGATGCAGCCCTCTATCCACCAGCCATCTAAGACGCTGAAGTTGATTATGCCATTGTGTGCAGCTTTCATGCCGCTTGTTCCAGATGCCTCCATCGGCGGAAACGGTGTGTTAAGCCACACGTCAACGCCAGATGTGAGTTTAGCAGATATTTGCATGTCATAGTTCTCAAGGTAAACGATGTTTATTTCGTCTTTCAACTCTTCCCGATACCAGAAAATCTCTTTAATGGCGCTCTTGCCGCTCACGTCACGAGGATGAGCTTTCCCAGCAAAAACAATCTGAAGCGGTTGCTTCTTGTTAATTTCCCTCAGGCGTTTCAAATCTGAGAAAATCAGGGTTGCCCGCTTGTACCCCGTGGCTCTTCGAGCGAAACCCAATGTCAATACCGACTCATCCATTTTCGTTCCCGTTTTCTCCTCCAGAAACGTCATCAAATTCTTCTTGTTCTCGGTGTGTGCTTCCCAGATTTCCGCGTGTGGTGCTTTGGCGATGCGGACGAGCAGTTCAGGTTCGGTTGCCCATCCTGGTATGTATTTGTCGAAAATCGTGTGAAAACTGCGCGAAGTCCACGTATCCGAGTGAACACCATTGGTCACAGCTTGAATGGCATATTGCGGAAAAAGCTTTTTGGAGTACTCCATGTGTGATTTGGTTACGCCGTTTTGGTAGCCGCTTAAGTTCAAAGCCAGCAAGGTCATGTTCAATTCGTCTTGTCCGCCTAGCCCTTTGATGGATTTGATGGGGATTTCTTGCCCGAGCACGTTTTGAACCAGTTCATAGGGGAATTTGTCGAATCCAGCTTCAACAGGCGTGTGCGTTGTGAAAATGCAGTGTTGTCTGACGTTGTCGATATCTCCATCAAACTTCTGGAGTAACTCCAACGTCAACAACGCGGAGTGCCCTTCATTCATATGGTACTTGTTGATGCTGAACCCAAGTGCCTCAAGCATTCGGGTGCCGCCGATTCCCAAGACAACTTCCTGTTTTAGGCGGTATCTGCTGTCGCCTCCGTAGAGGGAATCAGTTATTCGCCTATCCGTTACTGCGTTTCCTTCTACATCAGTGTCGAGGAAAAGTATAGGAACTAAACCCCCAATTGAACTCTTATGCTCAAAAATCCAACATTGAACCTTGACAGGTCTGCCTTCAATCGTGATGTCAATGGTTTTTGGAGCCAACTCCAAAATTCCCGCGGGGTTCCATTCATCTGACGACTCCAACTGCTCTCCTAAGCCTGTGAGTTTCTGCTTCAGGTAACCTTTGCGGCTCACAAGCGTGACCGCAACCATGGGCACTGATAGGTCAGCGCTAGAGCGAATTACATCTCCAGCTAAAACGCCTAAGCCGCCGCTGTAGGTGTGGATATCGTTTCTTATGCCTATCTCCATGGAGAAGTAAGCTATGTTGTTGACGTTTAATGGTTCTTGCATTTATTTTTCGCCATCCAAATTGCAGTTAATCATAGGATGCATCCTGTACAGTGGGTTTCCATAAGCATTGTCCAAGAGACGTATATAGACTTTTAACAGGTTCAAGGTTTGCGTTGGCATATCAGTATACACAATGGCTAAATTGTCTAAAATCGGTTGTGAATTTCAAATTTGGTTTATAAACCCTTCACGGAGTAAGCAGGTTTTATTTTCAGCCATTTCATTTTGATATTTGGGAATCAATCAAGCGAAGTTTCATAAGCATCCGTTTTCACCATTCTATGCAGCGAGTGACTGCTTATGGTTGTCGCAGGAAAAATCTTCAGACTCACCT
>JBGOXQ010000240.1:0-3861 GCA_041479225.1 Bathyarchaeia archaeon | reverse complement strand
GGCGCCATCTTGACGAGAAACGCCATCAGATTGTACGGGACATGGACGCTTGGTTTGGCGGGTGGCTTCATGACCCAGCAGTACAAGTACAGCCCTTTCAGCTTCACGAGTTCTCTGTCGCTGACTTGTTTCTTGCCGAAGTACACGTCCTCAAGGTAATCCAGTTCATTCATGTACGCTGGGATATCTGAAACATCAAGCGTGCGTGTCCCCACGAATCGCTTCAGCATCAACAAAAGCATCGATTGTGGCGAACCATACTTGAACCAGATTTGAGGCGTGAAAACGTTGCCCGCGGACTTGCTGATTTTCTTTCCACCCTTATCTAAGAACATCTCGTATCTTGCGTGGGATGGCGGCTCGTATTCGAGCACTTCACGGCAGATGCGGTCGTTTATGCGCACCGAATCGGCGATGTCTTTGCCGAAAGCTTCAAACCGTATATCCAGGGCTTTCCACCGTGCAGCGAACTCGCCTTTCCAAGTTAACTTGCCTTCGCCCAGTTTAATGTCGGCTTCGCCTTCGTACCCGCAGCCTTCGATGAGTCTGCCCCGAATCTCCAAGCCCTCACATTTGTACAGGACTTTGTCGGTTTTTGGCTCAAACTTGTAGGCTTTCGTGGTGTAGATGCGTCCGCAGTTGTGGCACACGGGGAAGAACGGCAAGACTTCGGTGTAGCGTTCTTGACCAACTTCTTGCTTGACTATTTCGCCTACTTTCTGGGCGTTTCTGAGTATGGTGCGGACTTCGTTGAGGATGATGCCTTTCTCGTAAACTTCCTTTGCCGAGAAATAACGGTACTCGATGCCGCACTTGTCCAGTGACTCAAGCAGAAGCGAGCTCATGTGTTTGCCGTAGCTTTCGTGGCAGCTGAACGGGTCAGGAATGCTGGACACGGGGAACCCAAGGTACTTCTCAAGGTCCTTGGATAAGCCAGCGGGAACTTTGCGTAACCCGTCTTTGTCGTCGCAGTAAGCCACAAGCTCCGAGTTACAGCCTAAATCTTTCAAAGCGAGCGTAACTGCGTAGGAGCGTGCTGCGTCGCCGAGGCTTCCGATGTGTGGAAACCCTGACGCGCCCAAACCCATCTCGGTCCTGACCAAGCTTAGGCTTCTGCCGAGTTCTCTTTCTCGGTCGATGACTTTCTTAGCCATCATGTCGTACCATGTGCCGTGACCAATCGTGGTTTCTTCGCTCATTGCTGTCTAACTCTTTTATAGCATAAACGGGGATAGAAATAAAAACGTTACAGAAACCATTTCTCAAATTTAGGACACAATCTCAAGTAAAAAACATTAACAAGCCAAAAATGAAGGAAAAGAGGGAGCTTAAAGCTTGGCTCCGCAATTCGGACAGAACTTTGTTCCAGCAGGAACTTCAGTTCCGCACTTTGGGCATTTAATCGTAGCTTGCAATGGGTTCCCGCAGTTTGAGCAGAATTTGGCTCCTGCTGCATTGGGAGTTCCGCATTTTGGACAAGTCACTCCGCCCTGCACTTGCAACGATGTTCCACAGTTTCCGCAGAACTTTAGGTTTGCCGGGTTCTGGAAGCCACACTTGGGGCACAAGACCATGGGCTGTTGAGCTGGTGGTTGTTGAAACGCCTGCGGAAGAATGACTGCTCCTGCGCCTATCGCTCCGCCTGAACTCTTGGATAAGCTCTCTGCAGATTTCTGCACCGTTTCCATCCTCAGCACTTCTGACGCTCCGACTCCAGTTTTAACGTAGTACAGTCTGTCTCTCCATTCAGGCGTTGTGTCTATTCCTTCAAACTTAACTTCGATAAGTTCAAGCCCTATCTTCGCGAAAGCGTCGAAAAGAACGTTCTTAGACAGCAGACTGGTCTCGTCAAGTTTCCCGAAAACATCCGACAGCGAGTACTGACTTAACGTGTCAATGAGTCTCTCATTGAAATATCCTCTAAGGAAGTCCTGCAGAGTATCCGTTGAGTAAGCGCCCTGTCCACCCACAACTTCGTTAACGAACAAGTTAACCTCTTCAACTCTAAACCAGAAGCCTCCGAAGAATTTCAGCGGCGCAAGCTCTTTAGTCTGTCCTTGGGCTCCAAACTTTCCTTGGAACTGCTTCAGCGAAACAAAAATGACCATTGATGTGAACGGATTTCTTTGGAACCCTGCCAGTTTTGAGAAAATTCTTGTCAGCAAGGGAAGATTAGCCGTGGTTATAACATGTCGTCCAGCCCTGAAGACATCGTATGCTTTGCCGTCTCTGAAAAAGACAGCTGCTTCGTACTCGTGGACGATGAGGTTATCTCCCCAAGCTATCTCTTCTTGAGGATATTTCCAAACCATGTCATTTTCTTTTGCTCCGACCCATTCAATTACTTTTGCCATTTTATTCTACCTCTATTTTGCTCCTTTAGGTTACTTTGATTTCAAGAGACATGCGGAAGTTATGCTTCCAGTCCTTTGAGGATGTTTGTTCTTTCATCCACGAATCGATCAAGTTCATCAACTTTGGCTATTAGTGCGTCCATGGCGGTTCCCCACTCGTTAGTTGCAGCGTCGATGGCGACTACTTTGTCGGTGTCCATTCTTATGGCGTCTGCCTTCTCAATCAACGATAAGTCGTATTGTATTACTGAATCAAGCTTGTTTTCCTTGACTTTTATAGCGTCAAACATGCCTGCGTATCCTGCCACGGCTCGGTCTATGCGCTGTGTCACGCGGTCAAGACGATAAGTTAAAGCATCAAATTTTGCTGGGCCATCACTGGAGAGTTTCCCGACGACACTTGGATCTGCGAAGCGTCTGCGGAAGGTGGTTTTTGCAGTTTTGAGCCTGTTCACTGCGTCGGTTCTTACGAGGCGGTCGCTTTCTCGTCTAAGTTCTTTTTCTTTGTATCCGCGGTATCCTGGGACATAGCCCATGATTTTTTCTAGGAGACCTCTTTCTCCCTGAACTTTTCCCAAATAGTCTTTTGTGCTCATTTTTTACTCCTCTGATATGCTACAATACCTATGATTGCTATGATTATTGCTAGAATGCCTATGATGACGAAGGGGTTTACCACGTTGTAGAATCCAAATATGACTGAGATGGCAACCATGATTGTGCCCCAAACTGAATAGTAAATTGAGTCCTTTCCGCCGACGAGGGCATAAGCCACGGTGTATATGCCGAGGGGACCGAAAATCCAAGCTGGAATGTTCAGCCAGTTAACTGGAAGAACCAAACTGTAAACTATCGCAGCAACGCCAAACGATACGAGGAGAACGACGAGCGCTCCCACGCCGTAGTTCAGAGGCTTCCGCGATGCAGTTTGTTGCATTCTTATCTCATCCCATTATAGCCTGATTCTAGTAGGTAGATATAGGCTTTTTCTTAAGAGTTTCGCTAAAGCATTCAAAAGCCCTTTTGCGGGATGTCTGCTTTCACCACCATGCCCGTGGAGCCATCAATCAGCAGACTATAGTTCTCTCCTTTGTAAGAGTATTTTATGAACCAAATTGGCGCGTGCAAGTAAACCATCTGCTTCAAAGTTACTTCCGTGGTGAGGTCCACGATTTTGTCCACGTCTTGCTGAAGCAGAAAACGGTGTTGTGTTTCGATTTGTTGTTTGGCAAGCTCCAGCGCTTCGTCTTTTTCTATTTCGCTGTTTAGAACCTTCGCGAAGCCCTCGATTTTTCTGAAATCAAATGGAATCTTACCATCCAAAGGCACATCATATTCTCGGGTTGGAAAATCTGAGCCTTTTCGGGCAAGAACAAGCCAATTATATTCCTTATCCAAAACGCCTTCTTTAGTTATGACTGGCGCTATACGCTCGAATATGCCTTTGTAAGTGCTTTTCGCTTCAACAGAAACAACCCAAAACGGCAAATAAACCAGGTTTTTCTCG
>JBGOXQ010000239.1:0-3865 GCA_041479225.1 Bathyarchaeia archaeon | reverse complement strand
GTCTATAATATAGTTTTATTAAGGTAAAAGTTGAATACAATAAACGAGTTTCAAAAGGAAAATGAAAAAATGATTAAGAAGCGCTTTATATTGCCCTGGTTTAGAAGGCAGGTGGTAGTTTGCCCTAAATGTAGTGGAACGATAGAGATGTTTCCTCTTGTGCCAGGGGAAGAAACAAAAGATCGTACACTTTTGGAACATACTATTTGCCACAAGATAGATCCAGAATTACTCGCCAAACTTCCCAGGCTAAGTGAAGCTGACTGTGCAAGCAGACAAATATCGCTATCCTACAGAGCCGAGCGCCACAAACTAACTGGCGAAAACAAGACAGATAGAGAATTCACGGAACTGTTAGCTAGAGACAGTGTTTTTCCAGCTTATTTCAATAAACATGGCATATTTGTCCTGTTAGATATTCTGTCTGCCACAACCCTAGAGGCATTACTTCTGTTGTTCGCTGAAGAAGAAAACGCAGTTGTCAATAGTGGATGGTTAAGGACTACCATGAGGCTGTCTGCAGCGAGTGTTTCAGGCATCGTCAAGGAACTGAAACGATGGAGCCTTCTGATATATGGTCCGTGGCCGGAAGCCAAGGGTAGAGCAAAAGGAAGACTAACCCTTTACATAATCCACCCCTCCGCACGCAAAGTTCTGAATGGGGATTTACAAAACCATGCCTTCTTCCGCAGTTTTGTGATGGATATTGCAGGACCTGTTGTTGAAAAATACCCGCAATACCGCTGGAGGAAAGATCTCTTTGGAACAAACAATTAACCTGCTTAAAAAGAGCGAAACAGCGTACGCAGCGGAAGAATGTATAAACCAGAAGTGGAAGAGCGCGCGTGAAGTAGGGGATGGGAATTGAACTCAACCAAAATTAAGCTGGAGGTGAAGATGCAGAAGTTAGTAAACAGCTTAAGCATTCCTATGAGGGTTGTGTGGAGTCCTGACCAAAAGGCAAAATGCCATGGAGAAATAGCCAACGGGTGCATCGTAATTTATGATGTAGATGAAGGAGAAGTATGGGACACGTTTATCCATGAAATGCTTGAATACAAGCTAAAAAAGGTCACAAGTGTCTACCTTGAAACAATTAACGCACTTATGGACACAATCCAGAAAGTAGCTTACGCTGAGAAGGAATTATTTATAGAGTCTATTCCTATTCTAGTTAGTGCTGTTAGGAATGCCCAACTATGCTCGCTCGCAACAGAAGACACATAGAATCAAGAAAGTTCATCATTCTTGCAGTTACTCTTAACATCAGCGTATGTAGAATCAGAGTTCCGTTTTACGAAGGTTGAAGTTAGGTTTTATACAGTCTAAAGAAAGAACAAATTGCCCGCGTCTTCGCGTCATGTATATAAAGTTTTTGATTTGGAATGTGTAGCTTTTGATCCGTGATGTGTAAGCATGTGTACCAAGTTACACTTTAGGTGTTCTTCAACACTTTGCATCGTGACAAGTTGCTTCACAAACAAATCACAAATCTTATAACTCCAAGAACTTGTCTCCACTCTCATGTGATGTCTGCTTCTTCCCTTAAACACTACAAGATTAAGTTACCCTGTCTTTAGCGCGCGTACTAACCAAATTGACGTTTCATTCTCAGCTCTGCGTCATAATTATGCTAATCACAGCTCAAGCGGCAATCAACACGCATAATCAATGCAAAGCCAGAAGCATCAGGTACTTCGCAAACTAATTTAGGAACAACCATGCGCGCTAATCCCAAATTATTTAAGCGCAGCTTGCACTATATTGAAATTTGTAGTATTCCTTTATCAGGTGAAAGCGGTTCGAGGTGGACAAGACGCGTGCGCTTTATGTCGGTATAGTGACTGCATTAATTGTGATTTCAATCGCGGGAGGAGTCATTTATTTATCTCGTCCAGACTCCATCCCATCACCTTCTCCGACTCCTACACCTATGCCCACTTCAACTCCAACCGGTGACATCTACGAGCCAGATAACAATTTTACCCAGTATAACCCCATATCCATCACAACGTTTGAGCAGTCTCAATATAGAAGCATAAGACCAAATGGCGACATTGACTGTATGAGATTCTATGCAGAACCAGGTAGATATAATTTTACAGTTACAGACTATCCGTTTGACACCTATATTCAACTTTACGATGAAAGTCACGATTCTCTTAAGTTCAGCCAGACAAATCACTTTGGGTTTGACATTTTGAGTAGTGGTTACTATTTCCTAGAAGTCAGCTCAGCGTTCCCTGATGTAGGAGCTTACGTTATACACTTCAAATATCAACCGTCCACAATAATTGAGCTGAGAGAAGCAGTAGCAAGAGGTCTTGTGCAAGCAAATATCACCGGTCGCAACCTTGAGGAGATCGATCTTACATTAAAGTCAAACAGTGATATTTTTGTGGTGGTTGAGATACTTCCAGGCACAGTTTTCAAAGCAGATCCCTCCGTTTTGACGAACCAGGTTGTGCAGAGTATGGTTGTGGTAGATGTGGAGAAATCATTTTTGGAACCTTACGGTAACAGTTCATTTAGTATCAATGTAGCGTGCGCAAACATGAAGCTTATACAACCAACCAGATCAGTTGCATTTATTATAGAGACGTCTCCAACGTCGGAAGACCTTACAAAACTGCTGAACCTTGCCGACTTCAATGATGCAGGGTTCAGAATCCAACAATTTGCTATTTGGACAATCACAGATGACCCTGCTCATGATGGATACACTAGCATTGGGTCATCATACTCTGGCGGTTCAGGACCAAGCAATACAGAGATTGAGAGTATTCACGCATTGTTTGTTGCAGCTGGAATCGAGACCCAAAAATATCAAGTATTCAAATAGGAGAAGGCATACGCGCGGCCGTCTACATACACACAAGTTACGGCTAAAGTTTAGCGCGCACGTCGGATTGTTAGGTTCTAGGTTTTTCGTCGTCGTTTTTGGGTTGGTTGGTTGGTTGAATTCAAGCAACCGACAAAGCCCTGGATTAGGCGAAGTTGCTTTGCAAAGACTGGGCAGAAACACCGGTTGGATCGCCTTGGAGACAGGGATTGCCGGAGGGGCAGACGCAATACTGATTCCTGAGAAGCCCTTCGACATTGAAGAAGTCTGCGAATGCATCAGAAAGAGGCAAAAACGAGGTCGAAACTTCAGCCTAATCGTCGCCGCCGAAGGCGCCAAGCCAAAAGGATGCAAAGAGATCGTGTATAGTAGCGGGGTCGATGAGTTTGGGCACGCTAGGCTTGGCGGGGTTGGCTACTACATAGGAAAGGAAATAGAGAAGAGATTCGAAAACATTGAAACTAGGGCAGTGGTTCTGGGCCATCTTCAGCGCGGTGGATCCCCGAACGCGTTTGAGAGGGTTTTAGCTACCCGATTTGGAATCGCTGCAATTGACCTGGTGCACGAGGGCAGATTCGGCCAGATGGTTGCCATACAGGGAAACGCTATGGTGTCCGTGCCTTTGAAGGACGTTGTCGGTAAGCTAAAAACGGTTGATTTGAAGCTCTACGAAATAGCAGCCACATTCTTCGGCTAGGCGCCACCCGTGCCTCATAGGTTAGGGCCCCAAAAAGCCCTAAACCGAGTTTCAGGCAAGTTTCGTATACTTTGTCGTATTATAATTGAGAAAGCTCCAATTAGTTAAGTTTTGAGGAAGTTTTGCAATCTGAACGATAAGAGAAGCGAATTTTGTGGTTTGAAGAACTCGGTAAAGAAGACATCCCCTCGCGATTGTTTGCTAAGGATTTTTGATTTAACCTCAATTGAAATTATAGGTAGGCTTCTGTTGCGTATCTTTGCACCATTCTATGGCTGTTGAAGTGGTAAGCGATTTTCCCGATTGAATTCTTCATCATTTTAATC
>JBGOXQ010000238.1:0-3871 GCA_041479225.1 Bathyarchaeia archaeon | reverse complement strand
GTCAGCGATTTCGCCTTTCTTTGCCATGCCTTTGGGGGCGTCAGGCGTGTCCAGCGCAATGATTTTTCCCCTGTTCATGATGCCAACGCGGTCGCACATCTGGGAAACTTCTTCGATATAGTGCGTGGTGTAAAGCACGGTTTTGCCAGCTTTTTTGACGAGGTCATAGCGTATAAAGTCCCGTATGCTCCTCGAAGACATGACGTCTAAGCCCGTTGTCGGCTCATCCAACAATAGCACAGGCGGATCTGGAAGCAGCGCTCTCGCCAACGCCAACTTCCTCTTCATGCCGCCCGAATACTTCTGGAAAAGTTCGAAAGCGTTATCTTTCAACCCCATTAGGTCTAAGACTTCCATGATTCTCTGCTGCCTGCCGTGTCTGGGCACGTTGTTGATGGCAGCGTAAAACTCAAGGTTGCTGTAACCGCTGAGCCTCCAGAAAAAGCCCCGCTCACCCACACTGAAAAGCGCGCCTAAAGACCGTTTGACCTGCATCTGCTGCTTCGCCACATCGAACCCGTTCACGACAGCCGTTCCGCCATCGGGAGGAAGCAGAGTGCACAAAATCTTGACCAACGTAGTTTTTCCCGCGCCGTTAGGTCCAAGCAACCCGAACAGTTCACCTTTACGAATCTGCAAATTAAGATGGTTAACTGCGGTAACAACCTTGTTCTCGCTGCGTCGGAAGATTCCTCTAGGCTGCTCGCTTCGAACTTTTGACTTGTAAACCTTAGTTAAATCCCGCGTTTCTATCGCATACTCGTTCAGCGTCGTCAACTTTCCGTCTCTCACATAAGGCTCGGAGTCACAGAGAATATTCTTGTTTTTCATGAATAAAACTTGCTCGCTTCTAAAATTGAAAAGAACGCTCTGATTGAAGGCGAGGATTGTCAGTACTCATTGTTTAATAGTGTATGATGTATTACTATACCATTCAGGTGAATGTTTGTAACGTGACGGGACGAAATAACATATTAAAAATAGTTGCTTTCTTTGCCTTGGGCATAATTGTTGGGGCTGGCATTTTCCAGCTTTACCCCACCGTCACTCAGCCAAGCGCGACTTTCGTTTTGAACGTTGACCAGATGTACCAAAACGCCATAGAAGACGCGATGGTTGCCAAACCAAGCGAAATCTACACCGGACTCACAGCAGTCGTGGAGTCTAATGGCAACTTAAGCTGGCAAGGCGAACCTGGAAACAAGAGCGTACTCGTAGTAACGTTCACAAAGTATGCCTCAAGCTACCCAGTGGGCGAAACAGTGAACACCACCTGGGGCGAAACATGGGTTACTGTCGCTCCCGAAGTCAAAGCCTTCTTTAAAACCCACACCGACTCAAACTCAAATCTTACGCTGAGAACCCTGCAACTGCTAGGATTACCACCGAACAACACTAACACTTTTTTCGTGGAGATGTGGGTGAACCCAAATTCGCTTTTCCGCCCAACCCCAGACAACGAAATCAACGACACCACATCGCAGCTGACTTTTCCAGCTTCAGCAACTTCCGAATACAAAATTTGGTTCAATAACAACATAATTTACTCGTTCTTTCCTGAACGCTTTCCCTGGACCAGGCTGGGTTATACCTATGATTGGGGAGGCAGCGGTTCACATGTGGGCTTAAGCGAGTTTGTGCTAAAACAGAATTCAATAGTCAGCGTTAAATCAGTCACGCCCACGCTGGATTATCTGAGCAGTAGCGGCTGAAAAGTAGCGCATCAAATCTCCCGTGAAAAAACAGATACCGTGAATATCCTGTTGGAAGCTCTTAATAGCTCTCCTTAAGGAACGGCTCGTTCTTCTGAAAGAACACCCTGCAAAGTACAGTTTCCAATTCAGGTTAACACATCAAGTTCGGAGGCTTAAACTGTTTTGGGAAAAGGTTTATAGTGAATTTAAATGTTAACATCAGTTGCGTATGTGGGACACAAGTCAGCGGTTTATGCTTAGCTATTGCAAATTCTTCGAGGTGGACGAATGAGAACTGTAAAGGTAGCCTCCACCTTAGCTGTCTTAGCGCTGCTGCTGATAGTGTCAAACTTACTTGTCTTCAGTTATCAACAAAATACAGTTAGCGCCCAAGGGAATTTCGGAGTAGGAACTTCCGTTTCCGAAAACTCCGCAAACTCCACCGCCCTGCTCAAGTACGAGTGGCCCCAATTCACAGGTGACTCCTCTTTCACGCATTTCTCAGCAGGACCAGCCCCAGAAGCCCCCGATGTTCTGTGGAAGACTAACATAACAGGTATCCAAAGCTACATCTCAGCCTTCAACGGCAAAGTTTTCATTTGCACAAAAACCGCAGTTTACGCCCTTGACAGAGAAACCGGCAAGGTCCTTTGGAACACTAACGTGCCTGCTCCTGGACCTTGGCCTGAAGTCTACAAAATAGACGCGTCGCACATGGTGGTCGGCAGTTCGTGCTTAGACCCGGAAACAGGGCACATCCTGTGGACTAGCAACAGCTTCTCTGCGACTCCTGAACCGCTGTTTGAGCTTAACGTTTACAGTCCGGAAGAAAAAATGTTCTATGTCAAAGATAACTCGTACGTTTACGCTTGGAACTTCACTGACCCCTCCAAGCAACCTATCTTAGCGTGGCAAACCTACGTTTCAGGCGGCGGATCAGTCGGCTCAGGCGTACAATACGGCGATGGCAAAGTGTTCCCAGGCTCATCAGAACCTCATCAGGTGGCGTTAGACGCGAGAACGGGCAATGTTCTCTGGGATACGAATACTAAGGCTTCGATGATTTTCTCTGGGGCCTACGCTGACGGCAAATTCTTCCGAGGCGGCGCACATGACAATACTTTCTACGCTTTTAACGCCAGCGACGGAAAAATAGCATGGACCTACAACCCAGGCACAGCTGATGGTTATTGGTGCACAGGCGTGGCAGTTGCTTATGGCATGGTCTATGAACTGAACAAAGATGGAAAGCTCTATGCTTTAGATGAGAACACAGGCCAGCCAGTTTGGAATTATACGGGTCCAGGTCCGCTAATGTTTCCTGGAAATCCCACTATAGCCGACGGCAAAGTTTACGCCACCACCGGTCAAGCCGCAACGTATGGCGATGTGAACAGTACCTCCGAATTCGCATGCTTAGACGCTTATACGGGGCAGCTCATATGGAAGCTTCCGATAGAAGCCTTCGCCCCCAGGGAGTCCGTCGCCATCGCATACGGCAACCTGTACCTTATCCCAGGCGACGTAACTAAGTCGGTGGACACCATATCCAGCGATGAATACTCAACGATTAACCAGATTTGGGCAATGGGCACCCGAGACTGGGCAATGTGGCGGCACGATCCAGCTCATACTGGAGTAGGACAGTCTGCTCCAACTAACTTGACTTTAAGATGGAGCTTCCCTACAGGTGGCGCAGTTATCTCTTCTCCAAGCATAGCTAACGGCATAGCCTATTTCGGGTCACAAGACAAAAACATCTACGCTGTTGATGGGCGAAGCGGTAGCTTAATCTGGAAATTCACCACGGGCGAACGCATTGCTTCTTCTCTTGCCATAGAGAACGGCAGAGTCTACTCAGGAACAGACGATGGCTACGTCTACTGCCTTGACGCCTACAACGGCAGCCTCATTTGGAAAACCTTCGCGGGCGGGGATATTCCAGCAAACTTTGCCGCGGCGGTGAAACTGCGTTCCTCCCCCATGATTGTTAACGGCTCCGTGTATGTGGGTGCTTTAGATAATAAAACGTACTGCATCAACGCAGAAAACGGAAACGTGACCTGGACGTTCGAAACTAAAGGACCCATCACGTCTTCTCCAGCCGTAGTTGACGATGCAGTCTACGTTGTCTCTCAAGAGCCAGACTCAGGCGCACTTTACAAGCTGGAAGCGAG
>JBGOXQ010000237.1:0-3900 GCA_041479225.1 Bathyarchaeia archaeon | reverse complement strand
CGCATCTGTGAAGTGGCAACGGAGGAAATGTTCGATGGCGACAAAGAGCGATACATAGAGTTGAAGAATTACTGCGACGAATATGACTTCCACTTTTACGTCGTTGGCAAAGACGGCAAGCACAAAGAAATCGACCCCAAAACCTTCGGGAAAAAATAACCACTCAAACTCTTGTGCCTTCTTGTTTTTATTCAAAATATTTTCCGAATTGTAGAGAGCGAAAAGGTGAAAAGGGACAACCAACAAACCATTCACCTATAATGGTGACTCAGAAATGACTGAAACCGTAGATATGGCAACTATACAATTAAAAGGCTCTAAACAAAACTTCATCCTAAGCAAAAAAGACTTTAAAACAGGCAGCAGAGGCTACCACGCCCAAGGTAAAATGATGGCAGGCGACAAAAACTACCAAATCAACATACTATGTGTAGAAATCGGCACTAAACCGAAAGAAAAACAAAAATAAACAGTCAATCCTTCAACAAACCTATTTTTCTTAATTCTCCCTCTTGCAAAGCGCATTTCTCATCAAAAGCCAAAGGAATATTTTTGAACATCTTGGTAAGTGCGAGGGAAAGAACTTTCCATGATCGCTATAACGACTGAACAACAAAATTAGGAAAAAGTATCCTCTGAAATGAGGAAGAAAAGTTTGTTGTTTAAGGCAGAACTAGGGCTGCAATCAACGTGACAGCTTCCACAGGCTGGCTGTTTTCGCCAACGGGGTTCGTGGTTACAGCCACATGGGATATGGCGTCAACCACATCCATGCCTTGGATCACGTTGCCGAACTCCGTGTAGACAGCGTCAAACTTGGTACCAGCTTGATCCACAACGCTATTTCCGTTGTCAACGAGGTTTATGAAGAATTGGCTGGTTGCCGAATTCGGGTTGGCAGTTTTTGCCATAGCTATAGTGCCTCTGACGTTACGGTTGTTGCTGCCTATCTCGTCATTTATTGCCGGAATCGTGGTGCCTGTAATTGCGCCGCCCTGAATCATGAAACCTGCCATGACTCTGTGGAAGACGGTGCCATTGTACAATCCGCGCTCAACTATGCTCTTGAAATTCCCTGATGTGATTGGCTTGTCATCTCTCAGCTGGACTGTAATGTTACCCATGGAAGTGACAAGTTGAATGCGGGTTCCGTTTGCGCTAAATTGCCCTGCTGGCGATGTGAGAGGCGACGGAGCGGGAGAAGCTGTTATGACTGGAGTTGGAGACGGAGAAGGAGTAGAAGTTGGCGCGGGACCAGCAAACAAACCTGGATTAAGCACAACAAACGCCGAGATTACAACGATGACTATAACAAGAATGCCGGTTATCATCAGCATTTTGCGGTTTTTCGCTTTGGTCTGCGGATTATTTTTGCCCCATTCGGGCTTGTCTTGACTTTTACGGAATCTACGTGAGCGTGGCATGTCCAGAAATATCGCAGAACAGTTTATTTAAATGTTTCAAGAAAAAGACGGAAAAATCATGGAAAAGAAAGAAAGCAGAATTAAGATTTGTAGTTCTATTTTAGCCAATTTGCCAACAGAACCGCATTTGTATTTCCAGTCTTCTCCAACGTGACGATACCCCTTTCAGCTAAACGCGCGACTAGCCTGTGTGTCTGCAATCTGCTGAACCCAGCATCGTTCCGAATGTACTTCTGCAGGTACTTCCCGCCGTGAGCTTTGAGGACTTCGATGACTTTGCGTTCATCTCCCGTCAAAGTCTTCGTAACCGACTCGTAGGGCGAAGCGACAGCGGCTGCTTCGGGAGCCTGCACCCCTAGGGTTTGTATTACACTGCCCTTGAAGCCAAGTTGAGCTGCAAAGGGGGCAGTTCTGATTTGAGGAAACGCCACGAAGTAAACCATGCCACCGATGCCAACTAAAGCAACAGCTGTCAAAGCCACGAACACCACGCCAAAGTACGGCGCAGCAGAGTTCTGAACTTGCGCTTGGCTGCCGCTTGTTCCACCCATCATGCCGCCCATTCCGCTCCACATTTGCCCCGCCCAATTAGACTGAGCAGAAGTGGTTGAAAGAGCGTAATAAGCAGATACGCTTACGGCTAATAGAGAAACCATCGCAATGACAGTGAGGATTAGGAATAAATGTATTCTTCTCATCTAAACCATCAAATAATAACGGCGTTATACTCCGATTTAAGGCTATTCCCCAAAAAACCAACGTTTCAACAACCAGAAATATTTGCGTCGTTCTGGTTTTCGGTTTTTGCCCAGAATAAAAAATGAAAGAGAGTGTGGAAAATTTATTCTGTAGGTGTGGGCTGGTATCGTGAAAGATAGCCCTTAGTTATCTTCGGCGGTCGGGGCTTCCATGTGGCTAGCCGTTTCTTCATTTCCCGCTCTGACAAGTCTACGCTTAAGATTCGGTTTGGGATATCTATGGTTATGACGTCGCCGTTCTTGATGACAGCGATAGGTCCGCCCTCCGCAGCTTCTGGCGCAACATGCCCGATGCATCCTCCGCGGGTGGCGCCTGAAAATCTGCCGTCTGTGATTAAGGCTACAGATTCACTTAAGCCCATGCCCGATATGGTGGCTGTGGGAAGCAACATTTCAGGCATACCGGGTCCTCCTTTGGGTCCTTCATAGCTTATAACTACAACGTCGCCTGCTTTGATTTCTTTGCGTTTCATGGCTGTGATGGCTTCTTTTTCTGCTTCGTACACTTTTGCTGGACCGGTGTGTTTGAGCATTTTGGGTGAAACTGCTACGGCTTTGACGACTGCGCCTTTGGGTGCAAGGTTGCCTTTGAGTATGACTATGCCGCCTTCTTTGTGAACCGGGTTGCTTAATGGTCGAATGACTTCGGCGTCTGTGACTTGGGCGTTTTTGATGTTCTCCGCCACAGTCTTTTCCGTCACCGTTAATGCGTCCGTATGCAGGAATTTCTTGAGTTCCTTCATCAATGCTGGCAAGCCGCCTGCGTTGTCCAGCTCTTCCATGTCGTGGGAGCCGGTGGGCACCATGTTGCACAGGTGGGGGACTTTTCTGCTGATGTCGTCAAACGTCATGATTGGAAGCGATACTCCTGCTTCTTTCGCTATGGCTGAAAGGTGCAGCACTGTGTTTGAGGAGCCGCCGAGTGCTGTGTCTACGACTACGGCGTTTTCGAAAGCCTCCTTTGTCATGATGCTGGAGGGCTTCACGTTGTTGTGGATGAGTTCAACGATTTTCATGCCTGATTCTTTGGCGATGCGCTCTTTCGCCGCGCTAACCGCCAAAGAAGTGGCGCAGTAAGGCAGCGACATGCCGAGGGCTTCGGTCATGCATGCCATGGTGTTGGCTGTGAACATGCCGTTGCAGCTGCCGCATCCGGGGCAAGCTACGTCTTCGAGTTTGGCAAGTTCTTCATTGCTGATTTTGTCGGCGAAGGCTCTGCCTACGGCTTCAAAAACTGAGTCTACGCCAACTTTTTTTCCGTTTAGGCTGCCTGATTTCATGGCTCCGCCTGTTACAGAAATTGCGGGCACATCTAGTCGTGCCGCCGCCATGAGCATGCCGGGGGTGACTTTGTCGCAGTTTGAAATCATGACCATGCCGTCTAAGCGGTGGGCTTGCATCATGATTTCCACTGAATCGGCAATTAATTCTCGGCTTGGAAGCGAGTACCGCATGCCTTCATGTCCCATGGCTATGCCATCACAAACGGCTATAGTATTAAATTCAAAAGGTGTGCCGCCTGCTTCTAATATGCCTTCTTTTACGGCTTCTTCCAGCGCTCTGAGGTGAACATGTCCTGGAACGATGGATGTGTAACTGTTAGCTATGCCGATGAATGGTTTAGCTAAATCTTGATCTGTTAAACCTAAACTTTTAAGCAGCGCTCTATGTGGTGCCCTCTCAGTTCCAATTTTTATTTCGTCACTACGCATAATGTT
>JBGOXQ010000236.1:0-3922 GCA_041479225.1 Bathyarchaeia archaeon | reverse complement strand
GGTTCAAATCCCAATGGTCACGTTGAAATTCCAGAACCTAACTTGTTGTGCACAAAATGTATGATGGGAAAGTAAAATATTACTAACAAAGAACAACCTTTATGGGTTCTAGGTAAAAGCTGAATCATGGAGCTACTGGAGACTGTTCTCTATGCTACACAGCCGTATTGCAAAACCTCCTTGCTCCCTTCAGTGAAAAGGATTAATCTTGAAGCGCCAGAAAAAAAAATCTAAGCGTAATCTACAGGAAGGCGAGCGCAGGAAGGTGTTCTTCGAGAACGTTCTCGAGCACACGCTAACTCTAGCAGTGGCTACGATTTTTGGATTCAGTGACCAATATCGATGCCCAAGGGGTCTCCTGGGCAGGTTAGTTGCCAAACTGATGAACCAAGACCACGAACCGCTTACGCTGTGGGGATTAACAAGTGTAAAAATCGCTTCTGACGACGTAATTTTGGATGTGGGTTGTGGAGGCGGTAAAACAGTTAACAGGTTAGCCCAGCAAGTGCCCCAAGGAAAAATCTTCGGCATTGATTATTCAGCTGACATGGTAAAATACTCCAGAAAAGTGAACAAAAAGCTGATCGCGCAAAACCGCGTGCAAATATTTGAGGGGTCAGTTGAGAAAATGAGTTTTCCCAACGATTATTTTGATTTGGTGACAGCTTTTGAAACCTACTATTTTTGGTCCAGTTTTCACGATGCCCTAAAGGAATTAGAACGGGTGCTGAAGCCAGGAGGAAAACTGCTTTTGGTGAACGAAATGGTTCAGGACGGCGTGTACGATGTCAAGTTTGCAAAACTGATTGAGGAAACCCATGTGCACCTTATTCCATTGGAAGAAATCCGAAATGTTATGCGGTCAGTTGGTTTCATGGATATCCAAGTATTCACCAAAGCTGAATCGTATTGGAACGCAGTTCTCGCCCAAAAGCGCGCGCTTTCCAGCCACAGATCAAACTTAGATAAACAAAACGCACGCCAGCCATAAATACAACAGAAAACGGCTTTATTCGGAATTATGCTTAAAATGCATAAAGATGCTTTATATTCACAAAGTTGCTAAACATTTTTCAGATAATCAAACAGACTTGCCCGCTTAAATCCCATCAAGTATTAGCCCTCACAGTTGAAAGGCAAAACATCCCAAGGTTTTTGACATGATAAAAGTGCTCTTGATAAACCCACCGCAAACACGCTATAAGGGGTCTGTCCTTTTTGACATACAGCTCCCAATAGGTTTGATGTATGTAGCTGCTATGGTTAGAGATGTATGTCATGTGGAAATATTTGATTGCCTTATATCTGATTTTGAAACTATAAAGGGAAATGCAATTACTTACGGTGCTCCTCCGGAAGAAATCCGGAAGGTTATTGAAGAGAAAAAACCCGATGTCGTTGGCATTTCTGTCCACGCTACCGCGCAGTACAGAGACGCGGAACTTGTGGCTAGAATTACTAAAGAGGTGAATCCTAAAATAATCACGGTTTTTGGAGGTCCAGACCCTTCAGTGAGGTTTGCATCTATTCTTGAAAATCAATATTGTGATTACTGTATCGTTGGTGATGGTGAAGAAACATTCTATGAGTTCATAAGGAACTTCTCTTTTCCATCATCCCTGGAAGAAATAAAGGGACTTGCTTACAAGCGCGGTGGCATTGTCCACTACGAACCACGATTTTTTGGCACGAACTTGGATGCGCTTCCTTTTCCGGCGTTTGACCTTGTCGACCTGAATAGATATCTAAAGAACAAAAAATTTTATAAAGACCGAAGTGAAATTTGTGAAAACTCTACTTCGGTAATTACCAGCAGGGGTTGTCCAAACCGCTGTGTATTCTGCTCAGTAAGATTGCACATGGGACAAAAATACCGGGCTCATTCCCCTGAGTATGTCATAAAGTTGCTTCGTTTATGCATAGATAAGTACGGTATTTGCAATTTTCATTTTGAGGATGACAACTTATCTTGTGATAGGCAACGATTTGAGAGAATTTTAGATCTCATAATTGAGGAAAACTTGAAAATCAAATGGGATACGCCTAATGGAGTGCGAGTAGATTCGTTAAACTACAATATCCTGAAGAAGATGAAACAATCTGGTTGTCATCACCTTGCATTGGCCATTGAATCTGGAAATCAAAGAGTGTTGGATAAAGTTATTCATAAAGGTTTAAATCTTGAATATGCGATTCAAATCGCGAAGTATTGTCACGAATTGAAAATTTCGGCGCACGCTTTTTACGTTATTGGCTTCCCTGGCGAAACGATCAGTGAGATTAAGGATACGATCAATCTTGCGATTAAACTTTACAGAAAATATGATCTTTCTCCATATGTCATGATCGCAACGCCGCTTTATGGAACAGAACTTTACGAGATATGCCTAAGAGACAAACTCATTAAAAGAGAGCCGACTTGCGAGGAGCTTTCCGTTGCGATACAATCATGGGGAGAATCAATTATATCAACACCCGATTTTTCACAAGAGGATATTAAACGGATTCTCAACGAGTACAAAAGAAGGCTTTGGGTGGAGTATAAACGGCATTCATTGAGACATCCACAGGAATTAGTCGTGCGACGTTGGCGAACTGTTCTCAGGCTAGCGCGTAGTGTTACAAAATCAGAGGCTCGAATTAAATAGCTCGCTGCCTTGCTTGAATGCGCGTAATTGGAAATTGTTCGATAGTCACCAGAAGCGTTCCTGAAAATATAGTTGTAGCCGGTATACCTTGCAGGGTTATAAGAAAAGTCCGTTTTAATGAACGAATACCTAAAGTCATGTTTCCGTGAAGTTCATTTGTACAACATAAACTGACCTCAGTTATAATAAACAAGAATGGTACGATATGACTGAAAAGAAACCTAGAGTTAGCATCGGATTGCCCGTGTTCAACGGGGAAAGATACATCAAAACTGCAATAGATTCCCTGCTTTCCCAGACTTACAAAGATTTTGAACTAATAATTTCTGACAATGCCTCTACAGACAACACGCGTCAGATCTGTCTTGAATATAGAAGCAAAGATAGTCGAATTCGATACTATCGCAATAAGTCGAATCTGGGGGCGGTGAAAAATTTCAATCGCGTTTTTGAACTTTCTTCCGGAGAATACTTTAAGTGGGCTAATTGCGATGACTTGCATGCTTCAGAGTATTTATCTCGATGTGTAGATGCGCTTGATCATAACCCAACTGCAGTTTTGAGTCATTCTAAAATAGGCAAAATCAACGAATTTGGAGAGCTTGTAGGCAATTATGATACTGAAATTAAGGTTGATTCTCTAAATTTGCATGAACGTTTTGCCGGTATCATAAATCTATCTAATAACGGTTGGCTTCTAATACACGGTCTAATGAGAACATGTGCTTTAAGGAAGACAAGACTATTTGGAGCTTACATAAGCGCCGATAGAACCTTGTTAGCGGAATTACTAATAGTTGGTCGCGCGTATCAGGTTCCTGAAATGCTCTTTTTCAGACGAGAACACTCTCAATCGTATACAAACATGAATCACACTGATTATAGTAAGAAACTAAATTGGTGGACAAAGGATAGCAACCAGAAAATGGTTTTCCCGTATTGGAGAATTTGTTCCGAATACTTCAAGTCTGTTGGGCATATGGGTCTTCGCTGGTCTGAACGTCAATTGTGCTATGCCCAAATTGGCAAGTGGTTCCTGCGGGAAGGATGGCTTCTAATGACCGCTGATATTGTATTCAACGTTTTTAAACCGTTTCACATTCCAAGGCAACTGATGCCAATCTACAACTATTTCATGCAGCGCTTTAATCCGACCTGAAAACACTTTTAACACTGGAATTTTAGGTTATTGACGGTGCTAAGAAAACGGCTTTTCCTTCTCAAAATTATTTCCAAATAATATTTCTGCGGCACCAAATAACTTGTTGAAATAT
>JBGOXQ010000235.1:0-3928 GCA_041479225.1 Bathyarchaeia archaeon | reverse complement strand
CTGCAAGCTTTCCAGCAGGGCAGGGAAAGCGTTAGTTGAGATAATTTTATAAACTGTAGCATAAACATTGTAAAAGATAAAAGAGGAAACTGAAAAATGAATAAAAGAATACTTGCCGCAATTATAGTTGTAATCATAGTATTAGCAGCATTTGTTGTAATTTGGCAGCTGAACCCATTTGCACCAGCTCAAACCATTAAAATAGGCGTTGTTGCTGGCATGCAAACCGTAGAGGGACAGGACATAGACCGCGCAGCACAACTGGCGATTGACGAAATCAACGCTGCTGGCGGAGTGTACGTTGCGGACTGGAACAGAAACGCAAAAATCGACTTAGTTCTGGTAGACACTGTTGATGATGCAGCAGGCAGCACAGCAGCACCTGCTACTCGCGCAATTACGGACGACAAAGTAGACCTTCTCATCGGAGGAGCCACAACTGGCGGAACCCTGACTGGTCAAATTCCAGCCATTACAAATCGCGTTCCCTACATAATCACTGGCGCATCATTGAACCTCGTAACCAGAAGAGGTAGCCTACCCGACGGTAACTCGTTGAAGATCAATGACACTGAAGGAATGAGCTACATGTTCCACTATTGCACCACAATTTCCGACTACAGCCAGACCGTCACCCACTTCTTATCAGACAGCGTAAAGCCCCTGCTCGATTCAACATACAACTTTAGTTCCACTAGACATCTTAGGCTAGCAGTTCTTTACCGAGACGACGGCTACGGAAGAGGCGTCAGAGATATCACCTCAACCATAATAGCGTCGGACGGATTGCCGATTGACGTAGTTGCAAACGTATCTTATGCTACAACTGCCACAACATTCCAGTCACAGCTCATTTCAGTCAAAGAAAGCCAACCCGATGCGGTCTACATCGCTGGATTCACTGCAGACACAGCTGAAGCGGTTAGAGAAGGAAGAAACGACGTAGGACTAAAATCCCTATACATTGCCGTCGAAATATGCGAGGACCCGCAGTTCTATACACTTCTGGGACAAACTGGCGCCGACCAAATCTTAGAATCAAAAATTGCTACCCAATGGCAGGGATCAACATGGTACTTGCCACAAGTAGGGACTTACGTGGCGAACTATGGGCAAAAGTTTAATGGTAAAATTCCTGGAATGTTGGGCGCTGACACTTACGACGCAGTTTACATCGCTAAGGCCGCTATTGAGAGTGCTGGAACATTAAACAAAGCAAAAGTTAGAGACGCACTAGAAGCTACAAACATGCCTCAGAGCTTGCTAATAATGTCTAATGAAAGAATAAGCTTCAGCACTGGAACGAACTATCACGAGATTACGCCGAAGACTTTCATCGAACAACTCATCTGGAACCCGACAGCTGGAGCATTAAAGCCTTTAGTAATATACCCCGCTACTATGCCTGGCATAAGTTCATTCAAACAGGGAGATTTCGTTCTGCCAACAGATTATGCGCCTGGAAGTCCATAGGCTTCTCGGCAAAAAATATTCTTTTCTTTTTTTGATTAATCTCGTATGTTTTAAATAGTCAAAATGAGAAAATACGTCAAGCTGATTGGAATGATTACACCCGCTGGACTTGCCGAGACTCTGCTCTGGGGAGTTGCAAACGGCTGCATCTACATTCTTTTAGCAACGGGATTGAACTTGATTTTCGGCGTTATGAAGCTGGTTAATTTCGCTCATGGTCAACTGCTTATGGTTGGCGCTTTCATAGCATTCGAAGTTACGACCGTTGTGGGTTTGAATCCTTACTTGTCCATTTTAGTAGCCATGGCTTCCGTGGCGTTTATAGGAATTCTCTTGGAGAAATTTGCTTTTCGCAGAGTGCGCGGAACGGAGAAGCTGAATGAGATTTTCATCAGTCTAGGGTTAATCTACGTGTTTCAAAACTTGGCCACTCTGTTTTGGACTAAGAACTATAACATTCGGATTCCCAGTCCGCTTGAAGGTCTCAGCCTTTCGCTTGGCGAAATATCGATAGGTTATGACCGAATACTCGCTATAGTTATCGTGAGCGTAATACTCATTGGGTTAGTTTTGCTAACTAGAAAAACCAAGTTTGGCTTAGCCATGCGGGCAACGAGCCAGAAAAGCGACGCCTCCATGCTAATGGGGATAAATGTCAGCAGAGTGTACATTTACACTTTCGCCATTGGGGCAGCGCTAGCGGGTGCCGCAGGTGCACTTTACGGAATACTCTTTCCGTTTAATCCAGCCATAGGCGCGCTTCCAACAATCAAAGGCTTCGCAATCATCATCTTAGGTGGATTAGGCAGCATACCGGGTGCAGTTGTAGGCGGCTTGCTTTACGGCGTCGCCGAGAACACAACAGCGTATGTTTTGAGCGATCCTACAGTGTTAGGGAGCGCTGGATCATGGCCGGACGCTATCGCTTTTATCTTGCTCATTATAGTCCTTATTATTAGACCGACAGGGCTTTTCGGTCAAAAGGGTGAATAAATGGACTTCAAAGCACTACTGACAAAAGCCATTCGGTCGAGAAAGTTCCTGTTCGCTGCTGCAGCCGTAATTTTCGTGGCTGTTTTGCCGTTTATGGTGAGAAGCGAGTACATCATTGGCAACGTAATTACATTGATGATTATCTTCGCTCTTTACGCCTCAAGCTGGAACCTTCTGGCGTATTCAGGACAAGGCTCTCTGGGTCATGCGGCTTTCTTAGGTATAGGTGCCTTCGTCTCCGCCTTGCTAGCTACTAAACTTGGCTTGCCTCCGATCATAGGGCTGTTTGTCGGCGGCTTATTCTCCGCAGGCATAGGTTTCCTGATTGGTCTTGCATGTGTTAGGTTGAAAGCGTGGTTCTTGGCAATGGTGACTTTCGGTTTCACAGTCATTATACTTGCTATAATGGGCCAATTTGACTCTATTTTTGGAGGCATGATTGGTTTTCAAACGCCTACAATTTTTCCGCAACCACAGTACTTTCCACTCTATTACGTCACCTTGGCAATAGTCGTGGTATCCATAGGTGCTATTTTTTGGGTGATGAAGTCGAAGATAGGCTTGGCTTTCAAAGCCATCCGTGAAAACGAGAATGAAGCCAGAATGATTGGAATCAACACAGGCAAGTATAGATTATTGGCGTTTGTAATCAGCACTTTCTTTGCAGGTTTAGCTGGTGGACTTTATGCTCAATCTATTCTTTTCGTGCATGTCTCAATCTTTGAACCCTACTTCTCTTTCCTTCCGCTTATCATGGCTGTAATCGGGGGATTAGGCACCATAGAGGGTCCAATCATAGGGTCGGTTATTATAGTTTCAATTGATATACTCTTGCCCCTCACAAGCAAGTACTTGCTACCTTTGAGTCCGCTTTTTCCGGGCGTAAGCAACAGTGCCGTGGGGCCAACATTGGGGCTGGTGGGCTTGGGGGTTTTCCTTATTGTGGTGGTTATTTTCCTTCCAAAAGGAATAACTTCTCTTCTCCATAAGGCATATGATTATCTCCGTGAAGATACCAGCAAGGCGAAGAAAATTGAAGGGAAATGACAATTTCAAAGAACTCTTAGGCATTCAGCTTCTCAATGTGAAAGAGTGTTATGCGAAAATGCAGATGAAAGTCACCAAAGACCATGTGAATTTTCACGGCTTCACGCATGGCGGCGCAATCTTTGCTTTGGCGGACTGCGCTTTCGCTGAGGCGGTGAATTTCGGGGGCAAGACAGCGGTTGCGGTTCAGGTAAGCATCAACTTTCTCCGACCCACCGTGGAAGGGGATTTGTTAGTTGCTGAAGCTTTGAAGGTGAATGAAGGAAAAACTTTCGGGCTATACAACATTACGGTCCGCAAAGAAGACAAGACTGTAGCTGTTTTCTCAGGGTTAGCGTACAAGCAATAGGCTGCAAATTGCCTTAGAAAACGGTGGTTTTAATCAAAAGCAATATGAACAGAGAGCCGTAATTAT
>JBGOXQ010000234.1:0-3940 GCA_041479225.1 Bathyarchaeia archaeon | reverse complement strand
TTCCAAAATGCGGTTATATACACCTCTTTCCAAAGTGTCAAGTTGGAGTTCGTCGAGTATGTATTTGTGTTCACCTGTTTGGGGATTTTGGACAATTACGACGTGTGAGAAAGGTTCGTAGAGGGGATACCTTTCAATGACTGTGAGACCACGTGAAGTAGATTTTGAAGTTGATGTAGGGAGGGATTCCTCTTTGTGTTTTCTGAATTTTAGATTGAATTTGATTTTTTTCAGCCCTGATAGGAATGGCTTTTTGGGAGGTTTTGACGTCTTGGGTTACCCTCTGGTGTTATGGGGTTCCTTTGCGGTTCTATTAAATATTATGTCGCAAGACGCAATATTGAACACGTGTTGAACACAACTACACATACACAGAAAACACCAGAAATCACAAACCCTGCAAAAAAGGATTAACCCGCCTCTCCACACCCATAGATGAAGCAGGACCATGCCCCGGATAAACCACAAAACCGTCAGGCAAATCCATCAACTTCCTTAAAGATAGCATCATAGCCCCTTCAGAGCTTCCAGGAAAATCCGTCCGCCCAATCGACCCAGCAAACAAAGTATCCCCCGTAAAAACCTCTTTCTCACCCACAAGCATCATGCTGCCAGCACTGTGACCGGGAGAATGCACAACCTTCAAAGCACAGTTGCCAAACTTCACCAAATCCCCATCATGTAAAAAAACATCAGCTGAAGGCGAAACGCAGTCAAAACCGAAATACCTCGCCGTATCGCGACCAGACTCTCCAAGCATGTACGCATCATCCTCATGGATGCAGATAGGCACCTTGAAAACCTTCTTCACCGCCCCGTTTCCGCAAGTGTGGTCTGGATGCCCATGCGTATCCACGATAGACTTCACCTTCAAACCCTTACTTTCAACGAACGCGGCAACTTCCGCTACCTCGCTCTCGTCGCCAAGCCCAGGATCAATCACGACTGCCTCAAGCGTTTCACTGCAGAAAGAAACGTAACAATTCGTGGACAGCATCCCAACCGTAAACATCTTCGTAACCAACACCATCAAATCCACTCTTCCGCGCTTTTCAAGCAGGCAGGGAAATAAAAGTTCAATCTATATATAAGGGAGGGGGTAGGCTCGCAGAGCAGTAGAAGCTTACGCTGTCATATTTGTATCCTATTTAGAGATTCGTAGCAGAATCCTATAGGGGTAGGGCGCTATTGGCTGATTTACATCTTAAAAACATGCAGCAAACTGGAGCATCGCGAGCATATTTGAACCCTAATAGTCAAACTATGCAGAAAATGGGGAAGGGGGTAGGCGAAAGCCGATTCTCTAAAGGGGGTAGGTCGCTATTCGCGTTCTTCTGCGTCAAAAGCATGTTGAAAATGAGACCCAGAACTGAACTCATCTAAACAAATATAGAAAAGAGCGGGCTATGACGAGTTGTCCAAAGCCTCAAGAACGTTCATTGTAGAGTTTATCCATCTTAAGTATGCGTTCAGCGTTGCTCGCAAGGCAACCGTGTCCTCGGCTTCGACATTCAGCATTAGAAATGGAAAGTCTCTTGTCAACATGACTTTGGATCGTATCTTGATGTGCTTTTCAACCTCAGGCTGCAACGCGTCAACAAGCGCATCTAATTGTTTTTTAGAGGAAAACCGCAAACGAACCGTAGCCAAAGCCATCAAAGCTAAGCTTCCTAGTGAAATGAGAAATACACGGCACTTTAAAATATGTTAGGAACTTTGCAAAAAAGAAAACAAAAGAGAAGAGGAATTAAGTAGTTTCTTCTTCAGCAGCTTTCGCAGTCTCAGCCACAATTTCGCCTTTGGCTGCACGCTTAGCTACAATACCGAGTTTTGTCGTCGGCGTGTACGCTCCACCCGTAAAGGTGAAATCGCATTTGCCGCATTTCCAGACGCCTACACTCAGCCGCTTCACTTTAACGAAGCCGCATTGAGGGCACTTGTGGGCAATTTTGAGTCCAGCGGTTACTTTCATGTATCGTTTGCGGACTGTTGCACCGTACCTAACCCCTAAACCGCCTGTATGACCAACTTTCTTTGTTCGCGTCAACTACATTCACCATTTCAACGTCTTACGCAATTCACATGCTTTTTCCTGTGCAAGCTTTGAAGCTTCTATTATTTGTTGCGGTGTAAAGTAGCCCGATAAACCCTTTTGTATGGCGCAGATATTGCCGTCTTCATTGAGAGCCATGGAAATTCTCGCATCCATCACTTGCTCTTCTTCCAACCCCGGATCAACGACCAACTTGTCGCCTATTTTTCCGATGGTTATGGTTATAGGAGTGGCTCTCAATGGCAACGGCGTGTAGCCCTGCTTAATCTTCACTTCGCCATCCTTGATTTCAAAGTTAGGCATCTTAGTGTTCCGCAAAGCAGCAACAGCAGCAATAGCACAAGCATCAATCAAGTTTCCATCGTGATTCAGCACGTAGACATCTACGAAAACAACGAAAACCTTCTTTCCTGATTCAATAACCAGCTTCTCAGTGTCAACTGCCTTAGACTCTCTTATTCCGCGGTCAACGATTCTTGCCAGTTCAATAGAATTTTCGTCAGGTGGACCTGGCTCGAACCCAGGTGAAGCCAACGGCACAAGCTCCGCATTTACAGTCATAACTCCATCGTTCGGAGTATCAGGAAACGGCTCGCCAGTTTCAACTTTTGTGCCGACAAGAACATCAGTCTTGCCCAACAAAACGCGGGCTGACCCTTCTGCCTTCTCGATTACACCTTGTTCAATCTTGATTTCTCGGTAATCCGTTAAGCCTCTTCCATCGAGACGTTTTCCAGCCTCAATGAGTTGTGCAATCTGCCTTTGTCGAACTTTCGTGATTAAAGATGACATTACTCTTCAGTCTCCTCCTTGATTTCTTCCTTGACATTCATGTATTTGGTTTTTAACGCTTCCTTCTGTAAAGCGTAAATCTTCTTGCAGCCATCAATAGCCATGTTCAATGCTTCCTCAAGCTCCTCAGGCTTTAAGATGCCATCCATCTGCAGAAGCGTCACAGCGTTCAAGTTAGGCATGTAAGCCACAGGAACATCTGCAACACCCAGCTTGTCTTCAGCATCGTACAAGTCCAAGACAACAGTGTCTTCGACCTTGCCTGCCGCACACGCAACCACGAGGTCACGCATCGGAATGCCAGAGTCAGCTATGGCTAATGCAGCAGCCGTGATGCTTGCGCATCTTGTTCCGCCGTCAGCCTGCAAAACCTCCACGAACACGTCTAGACCTGTGCGTGGATACAATTCTGGGAACAGAGCGGGTTCAAGAGATTCCTTGATGACTTTACCGAGTTCTACTTCTCGACGTGAAGGGGCAGGCGATTTGCGTTCTGGCACGCTGAAGGGAGCCATGTGGTAGCGGCATTTGATGACCATTCGGTCTGGACGTGACAAATGCTTCGGATGCACTTCGCGTGGTCCGAACACTCCCACTAGAATCTTGTTTTTCCCATGTTCAATGTATGCTGAACCGTCAGCGTTCGGTAAAACGCCTACTTCAAGTTTTAGTGGCCTTAACTCGTCGGCTTTTCTTCCGTCAAGTCGGATACCTTTCTTATCAATTAGTTTTTCTTGTTTTTCATTCATTTTTTATTTTCCTCCCGTTTAGCTTTTTCCTCTTTTAGCAGTTGCGTAATGCGATCGGTTAACCCGGTCGTGTGGGATTCTTCATCGATTTTCTTAATCGCCATCATAGCAAGTTCTTCGTCGGCTATATTTTTTCCAGTGACCAATATGACACCGTTCAATCCGAGGATGATTTGGCAACCTGTCTCCTGCTTAATCATGGAGATCATGGATCCTTTCCTGCCTATAACCCGCGGAATCTTTGTAGGTATAATGCGCATTAACTGTCCACGCGTGATTTTTCCTAAGCCAGGCTCACCGACGGTGAGTTGAGGGTCATGGGCTCGATCATACGAGGCAACTTTGG
>JBGOXQ010000233.1:0-3960 GCA_041479225.1 Bathyarchaeia archaeon | reverse complement strand
GGATTCATTCAATGTACAGTCAAGAAAGCTAGCCCCGCAGCATGGGCAGAAGCAGAAAAACTAACCATAGAATCATCCCTTATGCTTGATGGCACCGCTAAACCCGATAAACGTGCGCCAGGCGGATTTGAAATCGCCGCCGAAGCCATCTCAATCATCGGGTTAGCTGACGTTTTCCCCATTGCCAAAGACAAAAGCGAAGAATTCATTCGAGACATGCGGCACTTGTGGTTGCGTAGCCGCAAAATGAACTTAGTCATGAAGGTCCGCGGCAACGTACTGGAGTTTACTCGTGAGTACTTCAAGAAGGAAGGTTACACTGAGGTTTCTCCGCCCATGTTCATCTCTGCGGCAGTGGAAGGCGGGAGCACACTGTTTGGTTTGAAGTATTTTGACCAGGACCTGTACTTGACGCAGAGCAGCCAACTTTACCTTGAAATCCTCATCTACAGCCTTGAGCAAGTTTACTGCATCGCGCCTTCATTTCGCGCAGAGAAAAGCCGAACCATCAGGCACTTGACGGAGTACTGGCACATGGAGGCAGAGTGGCCATTTGCCGACATGAACGACCTTATGAGGTTCGAAGAAGGCATGATGGCACATGTGTGCAAGCGGGTTGCGGAGAATTGCCAGAAAGAATTCGCTGAGCTAGGTGCAGACATCAACAAACTCGCCGCGGTCACGACGCCTTTCCCCAGAATAACTTATGCTGAGGCGATTGACAGGCTGAAGGTGAAGAATCCAGCTTTGAAGTGGGGTGACGATTTGGGCTATGAGGATGAGAAGGTTTTAGCTGAAGACTTCGGCAAGCCATTCTTCGTGTATGATTACCCGACGGCGATTAAGGCGTTTTACTGTAAAACTTACCGCGACCGACCAGAAGTGGCGTTATCGGTGGACATGATGGTGCCGCGGATTGGCGAAATCTCAACGGGCGGACAAAGAGAAGAAGACAAGGAAATGCTTATCAAACGCATGGTTGAGCAGGGCTTGAAACCTGAAGACTACGAGTGGTACTTAGACCTCCGCAGATATGGCACGGTTCCGCATGTTGGCTTCGGCATGGGCTTGGAACGACTGCTCACTTGGATGCTGGACTTGGATAATATCATAGACGCTATACCGTTCCCGAGAACCACACGCAGATTCTACCCTTAAAAGCGGAATCAGCAAAATTCCCCCACTTTATTCTTTCCAACCCATAGAAGACGTGAGGATGCCCTGCATCCAACAGGGATAAATAAGTCGTCACGAAAAGAGATCTAGGCGATTTTTGATGAAGAAATTCATGATTTTGTATATGGCACCAGTTGCCGCTGAAGAACAAATGAACGTTAGTCCTGAAGAAATGAAGAAAGGAATGGAACCATGGCTAGCATGGTTCAAGAAACAAGGCAAAGCAATCGTTGACAACGGAGGACCATTGGGAAAAGGCATGCATTTTGATAAGGCGGGCAGTTCTAAGGGAAAAATCCAGGTAACAGGGTACACTATCGTGCAAGCAGAAGACATGGAACCCGTGAAAGCCATGGTGAAGGGTCACCCTCATTTTATGCTACCTAAAGCAAGCATTGAAGTTCTGGAATTAATGCCGATGCAAATGTAGAACGAGCACTCTGCAACAAGCACGGGCTATGTTTGCTATTGAGTCGGCAGATCAGAAAAAAATAGTGCTATCGAAACCACATTGAGATTTTACAAAAAAAGGAAAAAGGCGAGCTGAGACTACTTCTACAGCGTATATCCCGCAAAGGATTCAAGCTTCAGCTGCGTCTCAGGTAAGCCTAGCTCTTTGACTAGATTAGTCATTGCTTGCACCATGCCTGGTGGACCGCACGCATAGAAGGTTCTTTCTTTGTAATCAGGCATTTCTTTCTTCACTAGCTCAGCAGTTATGTTGCCGACCGCGCCAATCCAACTGCCGTTGGGTTCGTTCACGGTGAAAACCAAACGAAGATTCTTGTTTTGCGCCTGCATTTCCTCAAACTCTCTTCTGAATGCGATATCCCCAGGAGTTCGGCACCCGTATATCAAAACAATACTCGTATTCAGCTTCTTGTCGGTGCAGGCCTTGATTATACTTCTGAAAGGTGTGATGCCGATGCCGCCAGTAAGTAAAGCAATTTTTGGGTATTCGCCTTCGAAAGTGAATTTCCCGTAGGGCGCATCAATCTGTGCCCAGTTGCCAGGCTTAAGCGTCTTCAATGCAACGGAGTATTCGTTTGGGGTGAATTTCTTGGTGAATTCTATGTGATCTTTCTCGGTGGGGCTGCTTGAAAAACTGAAAGGATGCATCAGCTCTTTGCCGCCTGATTTTATGGTAACCATCATGTACTGCCCAGGCTTGTAAACTAACTCTGCTGGACGGGGAAATCTGAAGCTGGACACATCGCTGGTTCGCGGGATTATCTCTTTCACAACAGTTTCAAACTTCATGACACAACATCTCATTGAAAGCGTTAACTAGAAGCTACTATAGTTTAGGCATTGTTTCCCATTAAAAGCTTCTTGCAGCGTGCAGTCTACGTTACGTTCTGGTCAGGTTCGCGCTGATTAGAAAGACTTCATGCCTATTCTCTTAATCCTATTATGGCGTTTCTTTCCAAAAATTTTTTAAGAAATCCACAGGATAATGAAGAACTAAAAAATAGATGGGTTTGCTGGGGCTCTGGCGGATGAAATAGGAGAGAGAAAATGAACCTTCTGAAACTCTAGCTTCTACCGCTTTGAGTTTAACCGTCAGAGCCCTCTCAGCCCCATTTTGTTGCCGATGCATTAAAGAAAGAAAAGAAAAAAGGTTGTTGTTTTTGTGGTATTTACTTGCGTCTTCTTAGGAGGACTGCTACTGCGATAACGATTGCGATGATGACAACAGCTGCGATGGCGACGTAGTATTCAGTGCCTAATCCTGTTCCAGGACCAGTAGGAACTGGCGATGGAGTTATGGTTGGGGTTACTACAGGTGTTGGTGTTGCTGTTGGCGTGGCGGTCGGAGTCGGTGTCGGCGTTGTTGGAATTGCTGTGGCTGATGCTGCTTGTACGCTTATGTGGGTTTCAGCGTATGAACCGTAGTAGGCGTTTGAACCATCGAAAGTAGCGATGACAGTGTACAGACCGGTAATTTGAGGAGCCCACATGGCAGCAAACGTGCCGCTTACGTCGCTTGAAACTGTTGTTATTTGATTGTAGTTGCCGTTGGGGTCAATGATTTCTAATCTGACTGGAACGCCGGTTGTGTTTGCAGCGATTGGCTTCTGCATGTATAGATGCTCCATCCATGTACCCATGCTTGCGTCGGAAATTGCAGGAGTATTCTTTGCTTCGGAGCTCGGTGTTTGGTCGGTGACTGTACCCTGTATGGTTAAGCTGTCGCCCAGTTTTATGGCTGTCAGAGGCCCTTCAACAGTGGTTGCTGATGGTCCTTTGCCGATGACGGTAACTTGGTTGTCGTATAAGTTGAGGTACGCTGCATAGCCGTCCGCGATAGCGAATGCTGAACTGCTCCAACTCATCAGTGTCCAATCTTCTTTTCCAGTGGTAGCATCAATGCAACGTATCCTTGCTCCCTTGTATGGTGGAGCGTTAGGCGAGTGCTCAGTAGTGTACAAGTAGACTTTGCCGTCAGCGAAACCAGCTGGGAAGATCGGGAAATTACCCCAAGGCGAATCTAAGCCGCTGTTAGTGCTGTTACCGACGCCTCCATTACCGTAGCTCCACAGTAGGTTTCCGTTTGCTATATCCCAGCAATTCAGAACTCCCCCGTAGCCACTGCAGTAGAGTTTGCCCTGATAGACGTAGCCTGATTGGCCTGGGAACATTGGACTGCCGAAGTACTGGAATGCGGGTGCGTTTCCAATTGGACCCCAAACCGCGTCACCACTGTCTATGCTGTATCCTAGCCACTGCATTGTTTCTTTATCAGTCATGGTAAATATGCGGTTCACTGGGTCGATGGGTCCG
>JBGOXQ010000232.1:0-3994 GCA_041479225.1 Bathyarchaeia archaeon | reverse complement strand
GGTAACGCTAAAAGAACCGTATCTTTTCCCTTAGGTGTCAAAGAATACTCCACCCGCAAAGGGGGACCCGCTTCAACCTTTCGGTTTATGTAACCATGCGATTGAAGCATTTTGAGTTTATCTGAAAGTGTGCGGGAGTTGACGCCGAGGCTTTTTTTGAGTTCGCCAAATCCTATGGTGTCACGCAGCATAGTCGTGTAGAGGATTTCGAGGCTCCATTTTTGGAACAGGAGGTTGAAGCTTTCTTCGAGGCTTTTCAGTTCTTCCTGCAGTGCCTGCGGGTTGAGTTCCTGTTTCTCGACTATTTTGGCAAGAGTATCTTCTATACCCTTCAGCGTCTGTTCCAGTCGGGCTTCGATGAGTTTGCGGAGTTCCGCGCTTAACGCTATCTGCGTTGCCATTTGGTCCACACTCGGTGTATTGAGGCTCACTTCAGGGTTTATATTGGTTTACTTATACAACTAGGTATAGAAAATATATCACGTATTCATTGGAAGGGTTTAAGATGACTTGGAAAGTAGATAACAACCGATGCATCCGATGCGGAGGATGCGTCTCCGTCTGCCCCGTCGCAGCGCTAGAGCTGAGAGACAACGTAACATGCGACAGGAAACTTTGTACGCTGTGCGGGGTCTGCGAAAAAGCCTGCCCCGTAGAGGCAATTAAGGTGACGCAAGAATGATAGACGCAATAGTTATCGGCGCTGGACCCGCAGGAACCGCCTGCGCGAAGAAGCTGGCAGAGAACGGGTTCTCCGTCAAAGTTTACGATAAACGAGCCGAAATAGGCTCACCCAAACGTTGCGGCGAAGGCTTAAGCGAGGCGTCGCAGCAGTTTGTGGGAAAAATCCCCGACCGATGCATAGCCCAAAAAATCAAAGGCGCACGACTGTACGCTCCTAACGGCAGGCATCTCGACGCGATACTGACTGAAGGCGGATTCGTGCTTGAACGCAAAGTCTTCGACAAGTGGCTCGCGGAAGAAGCCATCAAAGCAGGAGCACATGTGCAGGCGAACACGTTTGTTTCAGGCTTACTAAAAGACAACGACTACTACAGCGGAGTCAAAGCCGAGTTCATGGGCAACGAATTCACCGAAAAAGCCCGCGTCGTCGTCTGTGCAACTGGTGCGGAGTCGCCGATTAGAAATCAAGCGTTAGGCGTATTCTCCAAAGTGAACCTAGTAGACACATGCGTCCAGTATGAGATGGCGAATGTTGATGTGGATTTTGACATGATTCACATCTATCTCTCAAGCGTCCTCGCCCCACGCGGCTACGTCTGGGTTTTTCCAAAAGGCGAACACCGCGCAAACGTCGGCTTAGGCATAATTCCACAAGACAAAAAACCAGGCGTCTACTTGGATGAGTTCCTGAAGCTGCATCCGGAAATCAGCAAAGGCTCTATCATAGAAGTGAACGGCGGCTGTGTGCCCGTCGGCGGCATGGTTAAAGACATGGTCTGCAACGGCTTCGTGCTCTGTGGTGAAGCAGCGAATCATGTGAATCCGATTCATGGCGGAGGCATCAAAGAAGCCGTCATATCAGGCATTATGGCAGCAGACGTTATCAGCGAATGCCTCAAGAAAAACGATGTTTCGAAGAAGGCGCTGTCAAAGTATAATGATGTTTGGTGGGAGGAACGCGGAAACCACCTGAAACGTGTGGAGAAGCTTAGGGAGACGTTGGAGAAACTTTCAGACCATGACTTGAACGACTTGGTGGATGCGTTGAAGCCTGAAGATATTATTGAATTTGCAAGAGGCGCAAAACTCTCGGTACTGGCGAAGGTGCTGATGCGGAAACCGAGGTTAATAGCCATAGCGAAACACCTTCTGTAAAAACCATTCTCACTTTTCATTTTTTACCGATTGCCATAAAACTAAATACAATCAGGTCACATGCAGTAATATGCCATTTGATTGTTTCGAAGACGCCCTTAAATCAACTTACGATAAAATTAAAAGACGCCACAGTAGCATAGATTCTTTTGACGTTGTCCAAGAAGTAGTCAAATATAGAAATTATTGGAGACCTGACGAAATCCGTGTCGTTCTTTTGGCAGAATCTCATGTTTACACTTCCGATGATGATTTCAAAATAAAACTGGAATACACGGGGTTCAAAATGAGCCCAAATTACCATAGTAGATTTGTTCGTTTTGTTTATTGTTTAGGTTATTCTGAACCCAGACTTTATGCTAACAGCCCAGTGAACCCACACTTTAAGAACCCAGGAACTTGGCAGTTTTGGAAATTATTTTGTGCATGCGATTCGGAGAGCCAAAAAATTGACTGCGCTCCATACTTGAAGGGTACTACTGGAAATATAGGAATTAGAATAAATAACAAGATTGAGTTGTTGAAGAGGTTGAAGGAAAAAGGAATTTGGCTAGTGGACAGTAGCATTGCGGGTATAAACAAATTGCAAAGAAAGCAAAGGGAAGAAATCATTCTCACGTCATGGAACGAATACGTTAAGCAGGTAATCGAAGCAGCAAAACCAAAAGCTATTGTGTGCATAGGTAAAACAGTATGGGATACTTTAGAGAATGAAATTAGAAAAATGAGCCTTTCACACGACTATATTCATCAGCCTCAAGCTCATCTCACTTCTAAAGAAAGGGAAATAGAACACAAAAAACTACAGAGAATCTGTTCCGAATACTGTACTTCTCAGTCTCCTCCGCGTTACTAATATTTTCTTAAGACAGAGCTAGCATAAGAGCTTAAACATCGCTCGATTCTGTTAAATGGCAAGTGAAATACCTTGGAAGAGATGTCTTTTTTCTGGAAGGCTTAAGCACGGTTACGAAATCGCGAAAGAGTTGCCTGCAAACTCGAGGCAGCACATATGTATCTTTACAAAGATTTTGCTGGTTCAGGCTCTTCACTTAATAGACGCTGACATCTCTGACATGGAGTCCAAGTAAACGCTGAGGCTATAAATAGAGGGGATAGGCCGCTGAGAGCAGACAGGCGCAAACCCCGCCTTTCAGCATTTTTGTAGTATATAATAGGGGGGCTATAGTCTGTTCTGAGCACTAGAGCTCACAATTCCTTAGCTATCCACGGCGAAAACAACGGCGAAACCAACCGTTTTCATGTTCAAGTGTTTCCTTTAACATGTGCCATAAAGTTAATAGGCTACAGTCTCAATTTGCATGTAGCTCACCTCTTCCGAGAGAATTAGAAATGCTTCAACACATTAAAAATAAAACTTCACAGGTTAAAATTGATTCATTCATCATGGAGAATGCATAGTTATGGCACGTTATAGACAAACTGACGAAATCGTCAGATTAATGAACACCCCAGAAATCATCAGGAACACCAGCATCATCGCCCACGTGGATCACGGAAAAACCACGCTCTCAGACAGCCTCTTAGCTGCTGCAGGCATCATCAGCACCCAAACCGCCGGACAAAAACTGTTCCTAGACTCCTGGGATCTGGAGCAAAAACGTCAAATGACCGTTTTCGCCTCAAACGTCAGCTTGGTTCACACTTACAATAATCAGGATTACCTCATCAACCTCATCGACACCCCTGGACACATCGACTTCTCAGGCGCAGTCACACGCAGCCTCCGAGCAGTTGACGGAGCACTCGTCGTTGTAGACGCCGTAGAAGGACCCATGACACAAACAGAAACCGTCCTCATGCAAGCTCTCCGCGAACGCGTCAAACCAATCCTATTCATCAACAAAGTAGACAGACTAATCAAAGAAATCAAACTCACCCCCCAAGAAATCCAACACAAATTCGCAAAAATTCTCCTCCGAGTCAACAACCTCATCGAAAAATACGCCCCAGCCGAACACAAAAAAGACTGGCAAGTCACCGTAGAAGACGGCAGAGTAGCATTCGGCTCCGCCTTGCACAAATGGGGTTTGAACATAGACCACATGAAACTGAAAAAAGTCACCTTCCAAGACATCATCGACGCATACACAGGTGACCCAATAGATGTCGGTAGAAAAGTTGACGAATTAAG
>JBGOXQ010000231.1:0-4004 GCA_041479225.1 Bathyarchaeia archaeon | reverse complement strand
ATTCGGCGTCATGTTGCGCACTGGTTAAGCCTTCAAGAATACCTTTAGGTTGAGACTGATCCGCCTCACAGGTCTGCGGAAGCGAGAAATACGCGCAGGTCAGGGGTTTTCCTGCGGAATCTTTTTAGGTTAAGTCAAAGCTCTAAAAACACTCTGCTTCGCTGAAGAGATTTTGGGTGACGATGATGAGTCAGGGGCATTCACGGGAACTCCAAGAGTTAATTCAATCTTCTGGAGTAAACCCTGAAACTGGTTTAACAGACCAAGAAGCAGCGCAGCGGCTAACCAAGTACGGACCGAACCGGCTTGTGGAAGAAAGGGAGATTCGCTTTTTAGCCATACTGAAGGAAGAGATCACGGAACCCATGATTCTCCTACTCATCGCAGTAGGCGTGCTTTACAGTTTACTAGGTAGCTTAAGTGACGCTTTAACCATAATCGTAATCATAATTATCCTAGTTTTGGCAGAAGTTTGGAACGAGTACCGAGCTAAACGCTCCATCGCTTCGCTGAGGCAACTGGCGCCGCCAACCGCCACCGTGCTTCGAGATGGAAAACAAAGTGAAGTTGAAACAGCCTTTCTGGTTCCAAGCGACATTTTACTCTTAAAAATGGGGCAGCGCGTCCCAGCTGACGCTAGACTTCTTGAATCTTTTGGGTTGGAGGTTGATGAGTCCTCGCTGACAGGCGAGTCTTTTCCAGTAGCTAAAGATGCGTCTGCCACGGTGCCGAGCGAAACCAGAATCACAGACCAAACAAACATGCTTTTCGCAGGCACAATTATCACCCGCGGAAGAGCTAAAGCGCTGGTAACGGCGACTGGAGTTAAGACTGAGCTTGGAAGAGTTGCAGGCATCACCAAAGCCGCGAAGGAGCCTAAGACAAATCTTCAGTTAGCTATGAAGCAGCTTTCTAAAACGCTGGTGTGGATTGCGCTTTTCTTCAGCATTCTTATCCCAGTTTTAAGCTACCTCAGAGGAGTACAACCAAACCCTGCAGAAGCCGTGCTCTACGGGTTATCGTTAGCGTTTGTAGTTATACCTGAAGAAATGCCCATCATAGTCACCATGGTTTTGGGCGTCGGAGGCTACGCATTATCCAAAAAAGGCGCGATAGTGAAACGTTTACGAGCAGCAGAAGCCTTGGGAAATGTCACAGTCATCGCCACAGATAAAACAGGCACCATCACGGAAAACAAAATGCGACTAGAACACCTCTACTTTGACGATGCAATTCGCAGAAGCCAAGATTTCAAAGAAAACGAGAAGGCAGCACTAAAAACCGCGCTCTTAGCCAGCGACGCCGTTAAAAACACAGAGAGCACGGTTCTTGGCAATCCTATGGCGCAGGCAATCATGGAACGCCTAAAGCAAAACGGAATTGACGCTCAGAGTGTGACCAAGGAGTGGGTTCTGAAAGACGAGTTAAGCTTTGATGTTAAACGAAAACTAGCTTCCTACATCTACCAATACGGCGATTCCCAAGTGGTTCTATCCAGCGGCGCACCTGAGAGGATTTTAGCTAACTCCACAAAAATCTTGAGTAAAGGCGAAGAAGTACCGCTTGCCGATGCCCAAAGAAGCGAAGTTAACAGAGTTATGGCACAGATGGCTCAGTCGGGTGAACGCCTGCTAGGGTTCGGTTACCACAGGCTAAAGGCTGATTCAGCGTCTGACGAGAAAAATCTAGAAGCCGACATTGTTTTTGTTGGCGTCTTAGGCTTTATTGACCCGCCACGCAAAGAAGTGAAAGGAGCCATCCGCACATGCCAAGAAGCAGGCATAAAAGTAATGATGATCACGGGTGACCACCCCGAAACCGCCCGAGCCATCGCTTCGCAAGTTGGAATAAACAGCGCCAACGTTTTGACTGGCAACGAAATCGAAAAAATGAGCGATGAAGACCTCAAGAAATCTCTAAGGGATACCTATGTTTTTGCGCGGGTTACTCCTGAGGATAAGCTGCGGTTAGTTCGGCTCTTAAAGGAGAACGGCGAAGTTGTGGCTGTTACAGGTGACGGCATAAATGATGCGCCAGCCCTCAAAGAAGCGCATATTGGCGTTGCCATGGGTATCCGTGGAACCGACGTGGCTAAGGAAACGGCGGATATGATTTTAACTGACGACAACTTCGCCACCATCGAAACGGCGGTTAAAGAAGGACGCAAACTCTTCAGCAACCTACGGAAAGGCGTGCGCTACTATTTAGCTTGCAAAGTGGCTTTAGTCTCTATTTTCCTTGTCCCAATCATACTGGGCATTCCGCTGCCGTTTGCCCCAATCCAAATCATAGTGCTGGAATTATTCATGGATTTAGCAGCATCCGCCACCTTCGTCGCTGAACCCGAGGAAGCAGGCATAATGAACAAGCCGCCGAACGACCCGAAAGAGAAATTCATGAACAAAAACATGCTTACAACCTTAGCCTTAGGCGCCATAAGCCTGTTTGCTGCGGTTACAGCGACTTACCTGTTCACATGGTACCAAAATCCCACTTCAGCTGGTTTGCAACATGCGCAGACAGTAGCCTTCGCCACATGGATGCTTGGGCATATTTTGTTAGCTTTGAACCTGCGTTCGGACAGAGAGCCACTTGTTAAACTCGGGGTTCTCTCAAACAAGGTTATGGTGCTTTGGGCGGTGGTCGTTGTGGTCACGCTGCTGGTTGGAACAAACTTGCCGTTAATAGCGAACTCCCTTAAAATCACAAGCTTAACCCTTACGGATTGGGCAATAGTCATCGTTGCAGCGTTTGTGGCAACGTTCTGGATGGAACTCAAAAAAATACTCCAACCCCAAATACAAGGCTGACACGCTAAACCAGAGGCCCAAACTTCATTTCCACCCTTTAAATAGTTGCTTTATATAAGGGGGCTATAGTTTTTTCCGAGCACTAGTTCCGCGTAACTTCTTCCCTGTCTGAAGACAAAAACTATATTATCCAAAGTCAATAAACCCTGAAAGAGGATGATAAAATGCCTTTTTGCCCTAAATGCGGAAAAGAAGTAACAGAAGACATGAATGTCTGCCCATACTGCGGAAACCCGCTGAAAGCAGCATCTCCAACCGTCCAAGCACCAGCAACGACAATCAGCTACGGCACCAAAAACCCGGGAATCGGAGCAATACTGTCCATCATCCCTGGGTTAGGACAGATTTACGCTGGAAGACTCATCCGAGGATTGCTGTTTCTCTTCTTCGGAATTCCAGTGTCAGTGATTCTCGCCATGCTCTTTTTCTGGACGATAGTCGCTTTGTTTCTGCCCTTCGCTTTCTGGCTTTGGAACATCTTCGACGCTTACAACCTGTGCGCGCAGTACAACAGGCTGCTCGCGCAGACTGGAAAAGCACCATGGTAACACAACGGTACCGCACAAATCGCTTAACAGCAAACGCTACTGCTTTCTCTTTTTCTCTATCTTCTCTATCCCAGAAGACGACCCAAAAATCGCCATGTCCGCCAAACCAACGAACAACCCCGTTTCCACCACACCAGGAATCATCTTCAGCTTAATCCCAAGCACCGTAGAATCTTCTATATCCCCGAAAACCACGTCCAAAACCATGTTCCCGTTATCAGTTATCACCGGTCCAAGCTTGCCTTTCCCTTCCCTTAAAGTTGGCTTTCCACCGATCTCCTGAATCATCCGGTTCACGAGGGAAACGCCGAAGGGCAAAACTTCCACGGGCACTGGTTGACAGTTTTCGCCTAAAACCTTCACTCTTTTGCTTTCATCCGCTATTATGATGTTACATTTAGAGGCTGCAGCGACGATTTTCTCCCTAGCCAACGCGGCACCCATGCCTTTTATAAGGTTTAATTCAGCGTCTATTTGATCAGCACCATCAATAGTCACATCAATCACGGGATGTTCTTCAAGAGTGGTTAACTCGATTTTCTGTTTAACAGCCAGCAAGAATGCTTGATAGGATGTTGGAACGCCCAGCACTTTCAAGTTCTCGCGTCTCACTTTCTCGCCTAAAGCTTCTATGGCGAACGCGACT
>JBGOXQ010000230.1:0-4012 GCA_041479225.1 Bathyarchaeia archaeon | reverse complement strand
GAACTGGGGTTTTTACGCGTCTTGAAAAGGCGGGAAAAGGCTTGTTCCGTCGCTGTTCGTCTTGAACAGGCGGCTGATGTTTTGAGGTTTACCCAACCCAGAGGGTCTCTGCCATGTTCTTGAAGTGCTGGTCGCCCGTCACAATTTTCGCTTTCAAATTTCTGCCCACCGCTAACACGATGGCGTCGAATAGGCTTGGACGATTCAGCTTGGATTTTCTGGCGCAGGCTTCCATTTCCAAGTAGCTGTTAGCCGCAGCTGAAGCCAGTTTAGCATCTAAGCAGACAACAGTGGAAGCCTCAGTTATTTCCTCCAAATGGGCATCAATAATTCTTTGCTCAACGCCTTCTCGAATGTACTTGCGGGCAACTTCAGCCAACACGGTGTCAGGAGTGTAAACCTCATCAGCGGACTCCACAATTTCGTCTATATTGCGCCCCTTTTCGCTGCCGAGGAAGTGCTCAATCCATGCATAGGAATCAATCACGATCTTCACCGCGGTCTGCCTCCGTAAAAGATGTAATTCGACCTCGATCTGCGCCGAACGACTTTTGTAAAATGGCTTTTCGCTGCTTCTTTATGAGCGCCTGGATTGCTTCATCGAGGCTTTGTGCGCCGATTTTTTCCCGAAGATGTTCGAGTGTCTCTGCGGTTTTCTTTGAGACTCTTATTGTTGTGGTTTCAGTCATGACAATGCCCAAACATAGACAATGCAAACAAGTAAATAAGCATACTTATATACAAGTTACAAAAAGTGTTTCTGAATCATGTTGATATTTGGGTGGATATCGAGTTTTTCACTGACCCAAAGTTTGTTTAAAACAATAGTCTGAATATATTAAGAGACAGCGTCATTTTCGTTGAACTTCTGCTTGTCAGCAAAGAATATAAAGTCCAACTGTTCGACGGAACATCGGCAGCTGGTGCAATATCTCCCGAGAAATCTTTCTCCTTTTCTCCGTTTCCTAATATCATACTTGAGGAAAACCCGTAAAAGGAAGACTCAAACCCTTGATTGTTTCTTCTTCTCTATCTTGAGCATAGAATGTTATTTGTAGAAGAGGTTTGCTGGGGCTCTGGCGGACGAAAGATTTTCGGAGAGAGAATGAACCTTCAGAAAACTCTAGCTGCTACCACGCTTTGAGTTTAACCGCCAGAGCCCTCTCAGCCCCTGTTTTTGCAAATGCAAACTAAAAAAAGGGAGGGAGATGTTTGGGTTTTTTGGGTGATTACTTGCGTCGCCTGAGGACTACTGCTACTGCAACTATTACGAGAATAACAACAACTGCTGCTACTGCAACGTACAAGGCCGTGTTTGAAGGGTTACCGGGTCCTACTGCCTCTGAAGGCGATGCCACTGGAGTAGACGTGACTGGAGTAGGAGCGGGCGTTTCAGTTGTTGGTACATGCGTTGCTGAGATCGAAGGAGACGGGGCAGGTGACACTAGGAACCCTGTTTCCGCATGAGAACTGTAATAGGCTCCTGAACCTTCGAAGGCTGCGGAGACTCTGTAGATGCCCGGAACAGGCGGAGTCCACGATATGAAAAAGTTGCCATCCACATCACTGGTTGCGATGCCGATATCGTGCGAGTTGCCGTTGGAGTCAATTGCCGTTACATGCACTGGGACTCCTTGAACATTAGTCGGTTTTGGCTGCTGCATATAGAGGTATTCCATCCAAGCTGACATGTTGCCGTCCGATATTGCCGGTGTACCCGCTGCAGGAATGCCTAAAGCTGTCTCCCCTGGAGACTGATCAGTGACAGTGCCCTTCACCAAAACCATGGTTCCCATCGGAATGGCTGTATCTGGCGCTGAGACAGTTGTCGCAGATAGACCCTTGTCGTACGCATATATTCGGTTATCATACGCATTCGGCATTACCAAGGTGCCGTCTGAAACTGCCGCGTTGGCGTAGTTCGATGTGGAAAAATCAGCTATGCTCCACAGTAGTTTTCCTGAAATGGCGTCGATGGCATATAGCTTTGATCCATGATACAGCGGTGGGCTGTATTGGTGTCCTCCCAAAACGTAAATCTTTCCGTCAGCAGCGGCGTCAATGTGCAGAAGCGGCCACACGCCATAGGGAGTCTCGTATCCGGCGCTTCCAGGGGTCCATGTCCACATAAGTGCTCCAGTTGTTACGTTGAATGCATTGAGGTATCCGCCAAAGTCAGCGGCGTAAAGTGCTCCAAAAGCGATGATTGCATTACTCGTGTAGTAGCCCCATGCGGTGGTTGTTGTTTGCACTGGTCCCCATAATTGCTCGCCCGTTTTGAGGCTGTATGCGACGTATGAATGGGTTGAACCTGTGTATATGGTGTAAACGTCTTTGTTTATCGCGGTCAAAGCTAGCCTTGACCATGGTACTTGGGTCTGGTTTTTGGGTCCCCAGAGCAGTTCCCCTGTGGTGGCGCTGTATGCTTCTGAAATTATGTATCCTGGCTGCTGGAATGACGTGCTGGGGCCTGGCAAATTGTTTACTAGAATTACATCGTTGGTGTGGGTTGAGGAAACGGTTAGAGGGTTGTTAACTCCTGATGATTCGGCGTAAGCTTGGTTGATGTCTACCGTGGTTCCATTAGATGCAACGATAGTCATGGCTAGGGGTTTTGACCATTCAATTCCATAAGCGAACGGAATGTTCGCCCCTTGAGGTGGTCTCCACTGCCAAGCATTATTCAAGTCTCCGGTTCCTTGCGGGCCTCTGAAGATGGCGCGAGTCACATTGAAACAATTCAGTGTATTATTCGATGCGTCAATGAAGTACCCTAGTAGGTTTCCGTCGGGTGCTTCTGAAAAGGTCATCGTTGCACCGAATGCGCCAGTTGGACCGCGATAAGTCACGTTGGCAATGTTCAATATCCATTTTCCAGTCATTGCATCATACATCGAGTATGTGCTTCCGGTCTGAGCCCACAGGTAGGCCAGACCTCCGTATTGGTTGGGTGATATGTAGTCGTAGATTTGACCCATTATCAATGGTAATGTGGTGTTGACGGTCCAAACGATTTTTCCAGTGCGCAGATTCGTGGCGACCCAACCTGCTTGGTTGGTTGAAGCTCCTGGTACCTGATTGTAGTAGAGTATGCCGTTCATGATTATTGGTGGGCCAAATTTGGGTTCGTATTGCGCAGTTGAGTAGAAGTTGCTGCTCTGTTCAGTTCCTCCGAATTCTCCTCCGATGAGACCTCCTGGTGCATACGACTGTGCCCAAAGTATGTGTGCGGTGTTTGGCGCTGTAGTGTATGGGTTATAGTTTCCAGCTGCGTTGTAGAAGCTTTGGGATCTTGCTGTGAGTCCGATTCCGAGCCAGTTTCCGCTTATCGTGTACCATGCTGTGTTAGTTGCTTCTATTGGGCGCTGCCAGTAGTCCGTTGGAAGGGAGACTGACGGAAAAGGCGGTATTGAATCTGGTTGCACTGTAACTGTGTAGGGGTCGCTGGTGCTGGGTAAATAGTGGTCGCCTATGCTTTGCGCATTCGTGATAGCGCCAGAAGGATTAAGCTTTCCTGCTGTGCTTATCTGTCCAGGGAAGTTAAACTGGAAGGTGTAGTTGCCAATTTTAGTGGCCGTATACGTCGTGTATGAGCCTCCGACGTCATCAGACGAGAATGGGCCTAAGGTCTTTTTGGTTGCGTCAGGCAATGTGATTGTGACTGTGAAGTTCTGCCATCGTTCTCCATAAGCGCCATTGGATGTTGGCGGCACCACGTTAAGCCAGAAGTTAACGAACATCGGTTGATTTATTCCAACTGGGTTAGGTGCCACATTGAGGAACGCGTAGGTGTTAATGTTTAGCGGTGGAGTATGTGCGCTTGCGACTGGTACAGCTGTGAAGATTGCTGCCAAAATAAGAAATAGACTAAGCGTTGCCAAAGCAATTGCTTTCACTTTTTTCACAATTAGATCTTGAGACATAAATCGTTCTTCTCCTTAATTCGCAAGAAGACTTCGGTTGCGGTTTACTTATAAAGTTTTCTAAATTACACGCAAAAGTGAACTGTCAG
>JBGOXQ010000229.1:0-4026 GCA_041479225.1 Bathyarchaeia archaeon | reverse complement strand
GTTGAGGCAATTGCTAATCTCGGCTATGACCGTGTTTGGTTTGCCGATGACTGTTTCACGCTGAACGCAGAGCACTTGAAAAGTGTGTGCAATCTGCTGGTTCAAAGGCGCTTAGAGGTTGGTTGGGAATGCCTGTCACGCGTGGATACTTTAAACTTGGAAACTGCCCAAAGCATGAAACGTGCTGGCTGCATTCGGGTTTTCTTCGGCATAGAATCTGGCAACGACAAAATCCTATCGGTTATGAATAAGCGAATCACCGCGACACAGGCTGAACGTGCGGTTTACGCGGCTAAAGCCGCTGGGTTGCAAGTTGGAGCGTTCTTTATCGTGGGTTATCCTGGCGAGAACGATGGCACAGTGTTGGATACGGTGCGTTTTGCTTCTCGGTTGCCGTTGGATTACTTGTCGTTCACTTTGCCTTATCCGATTCCTGGCACTGCTTTGCATGAGCGCATAAAGGATAATGGCGGCATAACGGTGGATGATTGGGAGGAGCCGAAGAATTGGAGTTTGATAAGGCACAAGTTGCTGTATGGGTCCAGTTTTAGTGAAGCGAAGTTGAAGTTTGCGATTGGGAAAGCGCAGGTTCAGTTTAATGCGCGTAAATATTTGGGCAAAGATGTGTATGGTGTGGTTGGGGTTCCTTTTGAGCAGTTGACTGATGTGGCGTTTAAGTTGTTGCGGTGAATTAAGTAATGTTGGTTGCTTGTTCTATGTAGGTCATGGCTTTGGTTATTTGGGCTATGTGTGTTTGTTGTATGTTGTAGGTTAGGTTTGTGCCGTTTCTGTTTTCTTGGATTATGCCTGCTTCGCGTAGTCGGTTCATTTGCCATGTTAAGCCCTGTGAAGAAATGCTCAGATGAATGGCTAGTTGGTGGTGAGATACTTGTTTTTCTTGAAGCAGCGTTTTCAGGATGTTTTTAACAGTGTTCAACCTGAGTGTGGCGATGGTTTCCATCTGTTTCTTTGAAAAGTTGCCTGCGGTGAAGAACCGTTTGTATTTGCCTTTGCGGATGAAGCTTACGAGGCCATTTTTCTGCAGAATCGCGATGTGAAACTGCACTACGCCAATGGATAATCCGAGGCTGCTACATATGGCTCGGAACTGGATGCCTGGGTTGGCGTTTATGAAGTTGTAGATTTGTGTTCGGGTTGCGTTTTCTGGGAGCGGCGCTTTCTCGGCTAATGTGCCTTCAAAGTGGAGTGTGGTTGGGAAAGTTAACATGTTGAAGTGGGTTAATGGGTAAATTGTGTGTTCACTTAAAGCGGTTTGTGTGGTTAGGTGGAATGATGTTTCTGCGTCTCTCTGCTTCTGAACCAAACCTAACAGCGAGAAGGCAATAACAAAAGCTAACGCCATTGCTATTAAGCTCTTGTTCAGCTTCAAACTGCCTTTTCCCCAGTTGAATAATGTCTTTGAAGGGTTTTTAATTGTATCTGTAAACGAATGTACTATTCGGCTGCTCTGTTGCTCTCTGCGGTCTATCCCCCCTCCCCCTCACTGAAGGACCTGCTTCAGGCTGTGTTTTTGTTTCTGGGCTTAAATCGGGCTTAATGGCTGGCGCAAAAAGGCGTAAATTGGCTTATATTGGCATAGTTTGGCTGTGTGTTCGCAGAATCTTCGATGCAGATTCTCAGTAAACGGGAACAGCCGATTTTTAGGATGTTTTTAGGTCATCCATGAATTCTCTGAGGTTTACGTGGCTGTTGCCATTTTCATCTTTAAGCTTCTGCTTAGCTGGCGGTGTGTTCAGGTAGAACGGTATTCTCTTGCTGTAGCGCTCTTGGAAGGTGGGTTCCAGCTCGTTTTTGTAGAAGACGCCGATGGGGATGTGGTCGCCCCATTCCTGCGCTTTCTCTAAGGCGGCGGCTTTCTTTTTCCAGTCTTCGTTCCAGTCTTTCACGTTGGGGTCGAAGCCTGCCTCCTCCAATTTGTATAGTCGGCTTTGGGGTTTGCCGTTTGCGTCTTTTCGGTCTTCGCCTGAGTACCAGTCTTTGGTGGTGATGTCATTGTAGGTTGGGCACGGTTGGAGACATTCTATGAACGCCATGCCTTTGTGTTGGATGCCTTGTTTGATGATTTCTTTGAAGTGTCTGATGTCGTAGGCGTAGGACCGGGCGGCGAATGTGTAGCCTGAAATCACGGCTAAGCCGATGGGGTTGACGGGTTCGTTGATGTTTGGTCTGGGCAGAGCTTTCGTTTTTTGGTCTCGCCTCAGTGTGGGTGATGCTTGTCCTTTGGTTAAGCCGTAGACGCCGTTATTGTGAATTATGTACGTCATGTCTAGGTCTCTGCGTCCTGCGTTGACGAAGTGTCCTGCGCCTATGCCTAAGCCGTCGCCGTCTCCGCCTATGGCTACCACTTCGAGGTTTGGGTTAGCGGCTTTAATGCCTAAAGCGAAAGGCAGCGACCTGCCGTGGAGCGTATGGACTCCGTTGCATTTGACGTTGTGGGGTTCCTTGCCTGAGCAACCTATGCCTGAAACCATCACGATTTGATGTGGTTCCAAGCCAAGCTCGGCGAATGCCATTTGCAGTGCGTTCATGATGCCGAAGTCGCCGCAGCCTGGGCACCAGTCCGCGTAGACGTCGGAGACTTTGAAGTCGGAGGGTTTAAGAGCCATACATGAGTACCTGCCTTTCGGCTGCTTTATCCGTTAAGATAAGCTTGATGGCTTCGTACACTTCCGTGGTGGTCATGGGTCGCCCCGTGTACTTGAGGATGTGGAAGTTGGGAGCGATGCCTGTTTTCTCTTTTATGACTTCGCCTAGTTGTCCTGTGTAGTTGTCTTCGATGTCGATAATTCGTTTCTTGCCCTCCAACACCTTGCGTATTTGTTCGGTTGGTAGGGGGAGAATCATGCGGACTTGCAGGAAGCCTGAGTTTAAGCCTTCTTGATTTAGCATGTTTAATGCTTCGATTATGGAGCCTTTGGGTGAGCCCCAGCTGATGACGATATTTTCGGAATTTTGGTCACCATAGAAAGCTAGTTTGTCTTCGAGGGGCACTTCTTGGGCGACTAAGTCGAGTTTTTTCATGCGTTTCTCCATCATTAATCGCCTGTTTTGTGGTTCTTCGCTTATGTGTCCCGTTTCGTTGTGTTCGTCGCCTGTATGGTAGTGTAAGCCGCCTTTTGTTCCCAGCGGTACCCTGGGTGAAATGCCTGTTTCGGTGAAGCGGAAGCGTTTGTATTCTTTGCCTTCCAGGTCTTTTTCCGACAGGAGTTGTCCGCGGTCGATTTTGAAGTTGCCGTAGTCGAAGGTGGGGTAGGTTTGGCTGCAGTTCGCCATGGCTTTGTCTAGCAGATGAATCACGGGCATTTGGTATTTTTCGGCGAGGTTGAAGACTTTGGCGGCATCATAGAAGCATTCTTTGATGTCTCCTGACGCGAGGATTATTCGGGGGAATTCTCCGTGTCCTGCGTGCATGACGAAGCGCATGTCGGCTTGTCCGTGCCTTGTGGGTAAGCCTGTGGCTGGTGCGCCGCGCTGGTAATATGTAACTACAACTGGGACTTCGTTGTTGCCTGCCCAGCTTAAGCCTTCAACCATCAGCGAAAAGCCAGGTCCGCTGGTGGATGTTGCCGCTCTTGCCCCTGCTAGGGCTGCGCCTGAGGCGGAGTTTATGGCTGCGATTTCGTCTTCCGTTTGAATCACAATTATTGCTTCGTCTTCGCCTGATGTCTTCAAAATCTCATGAGCCTCCAAGTACTCGCTTTCATCTGCCGCGGGCGTGATTGGGTAGTACGTTTGGACTCTGCATCCGCCGAGGACTTTACCCATGGCTACAGCTTGGTTTCCTGTGAGGAAAATGCGTTCTTCCGTTAGTGGGAGCTTTTCGAGTCGGTGTTTGAAGTTGTCTTTGAAGGTTTGTTCCGCGTAGTCATAAGCATGGTTCAGCGCAATGACGTTCATTTCAGCGATTTTGCCTTTTTCCGCAAAAGTTGCCCTCACAGCTTTCTCCGTGAGTTCACGATCATACTTGAAAAGCGCAAGTGAGACGCCAATAGTTAAGACGTTTAT
>JBGOXQ010000228.1:0-4029 GCA_041479225.1 Bathyarchaeia archaeon | reverse complement strand
GCATCAAGCGACCTGACTACACCGTACGCGCCTCAACCATCGTAGACCAAGCAGTAGGGCTAATCCAGATGCTCATTCACAAAGGCATAGCTTACAAGTACATCTACAAAGGCGCTGAAAACATCTACTTCGACCCGCAAAAGTTTTCAGGATTCGGCAAACTCGCTCATCTGGACCTGAAACAGTGGCCTAAAAATAAACGGCGCTTCCACTTGGATACTTACCCTGGCACGCCATGGAACAAAGGCGACTTCGTCTTGTGGCATGGCTGCAGAAAAGGCGGCAGCGTCTGCTGTGACACCGAAATCGGCAGGGGCAGACCAGCCTGGAACATCCAGGATGCCGCCATGGTGACGAAGCATTTGGGCTTTCAGGTGGATGTGGCGTGCGGCGGAATAGATAATCTTGTTCGGCACCACGACTACACGATTGCCGTGGCGGAAGCCGTTTCAGGCAAGCAACTAGCAAAGTACTGGTTGCACGGGGCGCATTTGTTTGCTGATGGAAAGAAGATGTCCAAGAGCATTGGCAACGTGTATTACCCTGAAGACTTGACCGCGAAAGGCTACGGCGGTGAGCATGTCCGCTTCTTCCTCCTCTATGGACACTATAGAAAAAAATTGAATTTCACCTTTGAAAAACTGGCTAAAACAAGTCAGAAACTGAACCAGTTCAAAAGCATGGTCCAGGACTTGCAGCAAGCAAAATCGGCGCATCCAAGCCCATCGGCAAAGGCGCTTGCGGAAGCGATTATTTCCTGCTTTGAAAGCCACTTGAACGACGACTTGAACGTGAAAAATGCGTTCGATGCCCTGTACGGGAGAGTTGCTCAACTCAGGGAATTAGAGGAAAAAGATTTGCTAAGTGCAGAAGTTGCTAGTCTGGCGTTGGATAATCTGCGGAAAGTGGACAGTGTCCTGCAAGTAATCTTCTAAGCGCTATTGGACTAACGTGCCGACAAACTTCACTCTATCCATATTTTCTGGACCATGAGGCGCCAAATCAAGTTCCGCGGTGAGGTCTTTTCCCGCTTGATGCGCGCCCAAGTGGTCTCCGCCGAGCCAGAAGCTGCTGTCTGAAACATCGTAGACTTTGCCCTTGTACGCTATGTATGCTGGGCCGTTTCTTCCGTCATACTTTGCAAGTTCTTCAAGCGTGAACTTCTTTTCTTCTCCCAAACGATGTCACCTGTTGTTGTTTAATGACTGAGGGGGCGTTTGTCTTAAACATTTAGGAGCGGCGCGGCGAAAAACTAGATATGCCTGAACAATGTATTGTGCATGATGAGGGAACTGGACAATGGTGCAATGCCGGAAATGTGGAAATGCGCTTCCGCCTGAAGCAAAATTCTGTCCCAGATGCGGAGCAGCCGTAGAGACAACTGCAGCGTACGCTGCGCCTGCTGGTCCGAAACTGGCGTTTTGGGGTGAACGCTTCGTAGCTTGGCTAATTGACATAATAATAGTCAACGTAGCCTTATTTCTAGTTGGGCTGGTGTTCCTTTTTCCGTGGTTTACTTTTGGACCTGAACCATTCCGTAACTGGTCAATATTCATTAACGTTGGCGCAAATGGCGTGGTCTTGTTCCTGTATTGGATGTTCACTGAAGCCGCTTACGGCAAGTCCATTGGAAAATCGATTATGAGCTTGCGGGTCGCAAGATTAGACGGCGCACGGATAAACTTTGGACAAGCCGCTTTGGAAAGTGTGGGGAAAGCTTTCTTGCTTCCGATTGGCCTTCTTATTGGCTGGCTTCTTTACCCTCGGAGAAGGCAGAGAATCTTTAACTTCATCTCAGAAACCGTGGTAGTTCACGAATAATGCCCTTGGCACCTCAATTAACTGGTGCAATTTCATGTTCTTTGCCGCATTTTCTATCACAATTCTTAAAAGATAAAACTGCATGGTTCAGAGGGTAGGTACCCAAATTGGTAACTCTCATCGAAGAGACAGCCCTAATCTCTGCTGCCTCCGCAATCTTCGTCATAGTTTTCGCCGTGATACAGCTAAGGCACATGGAGAAGCACAAAAACGTCGAAATATCAATGAAACTCTTCGAATGGGCAGAAACAGACCGATTACGAAAGCCTTCAGATGGATAGACAAGAACCACCAATTCAAAAATTACGAAGACTACAAGGCATTGGAAAAAGAGAATCCTGAAGCTGGGGAATACCCACAAGAAATTACGGCTTTTTTTGGAACAAGTAGGCTTTCTGGTAGAGCGAAAGTTCGTTGACATAGACATAGTAGCAGACCGCTTAGGATACTACATAGTATTGGATTGGAGAAAACTGGAGTCTTGGATTGCCGCGACGCGGAAAGGGAAAAGTGACTCAACTTATGGCGAACACTTCAAACACTTGTACACGCAGACGGTGAAATACATGGAAAAACGCTATGCGTCCGGGAAAATCAACTTCACAGACCTAGAAAACAAGGGACACTGAGGTCAATGCATCTTTGCTTGGATCGAGGCGTTTACTTTTTGCAGCGTGGCTGTTTTTACTTCGAGCAATTTTCAATTTGTAGGTTTGTGTGTCCACTCACTAACACATGCAATAGGACTACCCTTACAACAGCCGAGAACGGCTAACGCATACTTTATATGAGAACTGACGGGAGAAATGTACAGACACATCATTAAACTGGAGGGCATAGTTACGCCTGAAAAAGTTCTCGTCACATCAGCATGGCCATACATCAACGTGACCCCTCACTTGGGCAATCTTGTAGGTTCAGTTCTCTCCGCGGATGTTGCCGCACGCTATTACAGGCTGCAGGGTGAGGACGTTTTGATGGTCAGCGGGTCAGACACTCATGGCACGCCCATAGAAGTGGAAGCCATCAAGGAAAAAATCACTCCGAAAGAACTCACGGACAGAAATCACACGCGAGTAGCTGACCTATTCAAGAAGTGGGATGCGTCATTTGACAATTACACAAGCACCGAAAGCCCAGTGCATAAAGAGTTCGTTCGGCAACATTTAATGAAAATTTACAGCAACGGCTTCATCTTCCAGCGGCAGACAGACATGCTTTATTGCGAGCATGACCAGCGGTTTCTGCCCGACCGCTTCGTGGAGGGACACTGCCCCTATTGCGATTATGAACACGCCCGCGGAGACCAATGCGACCGATGTGGCAGGCTTTTGGAGACTACGCTTCTTCAGCAGCCTCACTGCGTTCTCTGCGGCAACACACCTGTAACAAAATCTACTAACCACTGGTACATTGACCTATCCAAATTCGCTGAACCACTCACCAAATTTCTCCAGGAGAACAAGCAAATTTCAAGCAACGCCCGAAACTTCAGTCTCAACTGGATAAAAGAAGGCTTAAAACCACGCGCTGTCACCCGCGACATAGAGTGGGGAATTCCCGCGCCGTTTCCAGGCGCCGAGGGCAAAACCATCTACGTGTGGGTGGACGCCGTGTTAGGCTATGTTTCAGCAACAATAGAAGCTTGCCAGCGGATGGGAGAGCCTGAGAAGTGGCGAGAATTCTGGTTCAACAAAAACGCGCGGACATTGTACTTTGTGGGAAAAGACAACATACCCTTCCACACCATCATCCTGCCTGCTCTGCTGTTGGCTTCAGGAGAAGACTACAACCTGCCATGGAACGTTTCCGCTACCGAGTTCCTCCAGTTCAAAGGCGAAAAAGCCAGCAAGAGCCGCAAAATCGGCATCTGGATAGATGAAGCTTTGGAGATGTTCCCTGTGGATTACTGGCGCTTCTTCCTCATCGCCACTCGACCCGAAGCGAAAGACACGAACTTCAGCTGGGACTTCTTCCTTGAAAAAATCAACGCTGACCTCAACGACACCTACGGCAACTTCATTCATCGGACACTGACTTTCATAAACACGAAGTTCAACAGTGAAATCCCCGCGGCGAAGAAACTGGACGCCGACGACGAAATGGTCCTCAACACCATACGCGAAAAAGTTGATGCCATAGCCGACGACCTTGAAGCGGCGAAGCTGCAGTCAGCCACAAACACGCTAATCAGCTTAGCCCGCGTGG
>JBGOXQ010000227.1:0-4085 GCA_041479225.1 Bathyarchaeia archaeon | reverse complement strand
GTAACTAACCAGAAGCACGAGGGTTTGCTTGTCCACGTAAGCGGGTAACTGGTAGTCTTTGCTGACTTCGATAGGCATCGGAGCCTTGGCGCGTGCGTAGTCTTTGAGGAGTTCGCCTCCTATGGCTGAACCTCCCATGCCCGCTATCACGACGTTTTCAGGCGTCGCGTAGTCAAAGCTGATTTTTTCGGCGTTTTTTGCGGATTCGCGGTAGTGCTTTGCCATTTCGGTGCAGAATTGGAGCATGTTGCTCTTGTCGATTTTCTGCATTTTCTCGGCGTTATCCAGAATTGAGGTTGACAATTGCTGCAACTCCCAGACACTAACACGTCTGCAGGTTTATATTTAATTTTTGACTCTGTAAACTGAAGGCAGAGTACTCGTATTATATTCTGCGTTGGAACGGGTTAAAATGGTTAAGAAACAGATTGCTGTGGCGGTGCCTGCATCTATGATTTCGGATACACCGCATTTGCGCGAAAAAACCTCCAAAGTAGGCTTCATCGGCAGAGCAGCCGCTATCTTCCGAGTGGACGAAATCATAGTTTACCACGACAACGTAAAGATAAACCAGAATCAAGATACAGACTTAATCGCCACCTTGCTCAACTATATGGAGACGCCGCAGTACCTGCGAAAACGCCTCTTCGAGCTTAAGCCTGAACTGCAATACGCGGGCATTATGCCGCCTCTTCGGACGCCGCATCACCCGCTGAACTGGCGAACTAAGGATTTGAAGGTGGGCGAGTACAGGGAAGGCGTTCTTGTCTCCAAAGCCCGAGACGGCATGCTTATAGACATAGGCGTGGAACGTCCTGCGCTGATTAGAGGAAAAACAGATGCCTTCGCATTGAACAAACGGGTCACTGTCAAAATAGTCAACGTAACTGAACCCGTGGAAGTGCAGATTGTGGACTGCGCAGAAATCCCCACTTATTGGGGATACAAGGTGTCGGTGGAACGGCGTTCACTGAAGAACCTTTTGGATAACGGAAGGTTCGATTTGACAATAGGCACTTCTAAGTTCGCAAACAGCTTCCAACAAGAAGCTGAACGAATGGGGGAAAAATGGAGCAAAGCAAGCCGAATTCTCATAGCGTTCGGCGCTCCCTCAAGAGGGCTGCATGAAATCGCCAGAGATGAAGGTGCCAACGTGAATGACCTGTTTGATTTCATGGTGAACACGATACCGGGTCAGGGTACGGAAACTGTCAGGACGGAAGAAGCGTTTCTTGCGTCGTTGGCTATTTTGAACATGCAGTTCGAGTATTAGGATTGCTGATTGGTGCTTTTCTGCAAATGCCACGAAAACCTTTATGTCTGCCGTAGGCTTCTTTCTTGATGATAATTGGAAATTCCCTTTTTCAATTACCCATCAGAACTAATAGAGGTGAATATATTGTCTCAAAGAACCATGACCGAAACAAAATGCACCACCTGCGGCAAAACAACAATGGTCCCCTTCAAACCCACAGCAGGCAAACCAGTCTACTGCAGAGAATGCTTCACAAAACGCAACACAACAACGACTCCGCAAGGAAACGTAGTCAGGAAAGACTCTTTTGAACCCAAACAAGCTTGGGCTCGGCGGAGAGATCAAGGGCACACAAAGAAAGAAGACGGGAAATCCCGCGGGTTCCAAAAGTTCTCACACGCACCCGAATAGCAAGAAGCACGTTGATGTGCTTTGATATCATAGAATTTTGCGGGAGGAGTGATGCATTGAGGCTGATTGTAGGCTGGAGAAAAATGGACAAAGATCGAGGCTTCGTAAACACGACTTCAGGGCAAACCCTCACGATTAAGAAGAAAGAGTTTGGAAGAAATTATATAGTGCTGCTTCTTCCACAAGAAAGGAATGACGACGAACAAGGCAAGACAATTTCTCCAGAATATGCGACGGAAGCAAAGGCAGAAGCTTTTGCTATTGATTGGATGAAAAAGAATCCTGAAGGAACCAAGTAAGGCAAAAGGGCTTCCTTATTTTCCAAGAAAACCGTAACGCCTTTCAAGTCATTTTGTTTTATAAGTTGAGTCATGTAAAATCGAATTTTTTAGCCCCTAAGAAGGCTAAGGTTCCTAGGATATTGCTTGTTTTGGGTTATGTTCACTTGATGCTTCACATGCCTTTCTCATCTTAACAAATGCTTTTCTTCGATGAAAAACGCTTAAAATAACAGGCAAAATCGATGTCGCGAACGGATAGGTTTAAACCTTAGATAGCAGATGAGGGGTATGTGCAAAACTTGTTTTGCGCGAAATATAACAGGAAGTGAAAACGAGTGTATAATAAAGAATCGCACAAGGCAACCTGTGCTGACTGCGGAAAGGAATGTGAAGTTCCATTCAAGCCAGACGGTACTAGGCCAGTTTACTGCCGAGAGTGCTATAGCAAACGAAGACCACCACGCAGATTCTAAGCTCTTAAGCTAACAATCTAACTTCGTTCCAAACCATTTTTTCTTTTTTATTCTTTGTTTAATTTTTTCTTGGTTTAGCCCGCTTACGTGTTAACTCTGAGCAAAGCTGGGAAAACCTATGTTCTTTCAGCCAAATTTTGTAGGCCTTTTCGCAACTATTTTCCGGCCTCAATTATCTAGCAGGTTGGCTGAGAGAAATATTAGAACGCAGAACGTGCAGCATTGAAGGGACAATAACTGAATTCCTACATAAAGGAATAAATCTTCCTCTGATTATGTGGTTTCCATGAATTTCGATATCCTTGTGCCCCTGATACTTTTCATTGTAACGGTTGTTGCCTTGTCCTTAGGTAAGAAAGCCGAACGAAAATTGAAGGCAACCGTTGAAGAACGCGAGTTCAAAAACCGGGACGTCGCATTGCTTGTGGTGATTATTGCAGTGGCAGTTTCTATCATTGCTTTCATTCCAGAAATGGCAATCATGGCAGTTTTCCTTTTCTCATATTCCTCTTTGTTGTTCACAGTTTCCTATGCATTTTCAGACTTGAAGCCGAAGCGGATGGCGCTTTTCTGCGGAATATTCATAATCGTCAGCGATTTATGCATAGGTAGCTTAGGCAGTCTTCCAGATGCGTTGAGAGTCGCTGGGACTTTGGCTTTCGGGATTTTTGCTTCTTTCTCGTTTTTCGCTTGGATGTATGCACGGCAGAACCCTAGCAAGCAGAAATGGTACTTGGCGGTTTTGTCGCCCACCTTGTTTCTACTATTGTTCTTCTTCTACCGTGGAACAGGTATCTGGTTCCCGTACCTGCTGGATGTCTACGGAATAATGTTTGCGCTTTTGATAGTTCTCTATTTAGGAAGTTTATTCACATGGAAAACCGTGTTCATCTTCGCTGCGTTCATCACAGTAATGGACATCGTGCTCGTGTGGTTTACAGGTCAGATGGTTCAGGCGGCAAATGCGGTTTCAGATTTGGGCTTGCCCGTGCTTGTGGCTTTCCCCACAATTCCACCTATGTTCAGAGACGGCGGCATCATCATTATGAGACTTGGACTCGGCGACTTCTTTTTCGCAGGGACTCTGGCGACTCAGACCATGAAAAAGTTCGGCAGAAAAATCGCCATAGCCTCAGTACTAACGATATCTGTGTCGTTTGCCCTTTTCGAGCTTGTCTTGTTGAATCCAGAGTTGGCAGATGCTCTTCCAGTGAAAGCTCTTCCAGCAACATTACCCATAGTTCTAGGCTGGCTGCCTATCGTAGCATGGAAAATTCTGGAAGAAAGAAAACAGAAACATCAACTTGGCGGAAATCAAGTGCCAGAAAAAATACAAGCCTAAGCCCTGTTCTTGCTGGTTCTTGTTTTTTCTTTCAAAAACCAAAAAGGGACATCTGCAATGGAGGCAACACGTACATTTTTTAAGAAACAAAAACAGCAGAATTGGAATTGAAAAGATAAAATAGGGTTTTGGCTTTACCCGAATAGGGCGCCTAATCCTTCGAGCGCTGCTTCTTCTTTGGCTTTCTCTTCTTCAGCTTTCTTCTTCTTGTCCTCTGGTGGGGCTGCCTTCGTTTCTGCTGCTGGAGCGGCGGCTGCTGGGGCTGGACCTGCCATCATGGCTGGTGCGGCTTTGATTGCTTCGTCGATGTTGACTTCGCTGAG
>JBGOXQ010000226.1:0-4094 GCA_041479225.1 Bathyarchaeia archaeon | reverse complement strand
CGGAAAGTGCCTATCATAATCCTCATTAGTGCATTAGCCATAGGCGCCTTCTACGTCACGTATAATACTCCGGCTAGCTTTGACTTTCTGAAGCTTATTCCGAGCTTCCCCAGCAACCAAGGCCTCACTGTCATATCAGATAACTTTGGAAGCGGCACAATAGCTCCCACATCCATCGTCGTCATCACCCCGACACAAATCACATATGGGAATAGCCAGTTTAACCAGACTCTGCTAAACCAAATTGAACAAATCACCGCTACGGCCGCAGACTCCAAAGGAATAGCCACCGTTTCAAGTCCAACCCGACCCTTCAGCAACGCATTCAACTACTCAGGCGTCGAAAATCTCTCTGACCCAACGCGCTTGCAGTACAAAAGCCAAATGTTTTCAATGATTGGAAAAGATAACAAAACCGCTGTAATCACCGTGGGTCTTTCTGATTCAGGGTCGAGCCAAGCTGCCATCGACTCTTTGCGCGGGATGGAGAAGAACATCGACAAATTGACCCTCGCAAGTGGGGTGACAATTTATTTTGGAGGGCAAACGCAGTCCACTTACGACAGTCAAGTCTTCATGGCGAATCTGCTACCAGAGGTTGTTATAATCCTCGCGGTGGCGGTTTACTTGATTTTGTTCTTCCAGCTCCGTTCAGCCTTTACGCCGGTGCGACTGATAATTACGATACTCTGCAGCGTCGTTTTCGCTTTAGCCATCATTTCCCTCATATTCTACGTTGGCCTTAGCCTGCCCATCATGGACTTTGCGCCCCTATTCGTGGTAGTGACCATGCTGGGTGTCGGGATAGACTATGACATATTCTTCGTTACACGCATCCGTGAAGAAGTTCTCAACGGCAAAACCGACAACGAAGCCATAACAACCGCCATCGACAAAGTTTGGGTAACTATCCTCGGCTTAGGACTCGTGCTCTCCACCGTGTTCGCGTCGCTGATGATAACTGGCATTGCTATCCTTCAAGAAATCAGCCTCGCCGTCGCAGCCGCCATCCTCCTAGACGTGACCGTCGTTATCCTCTTCTTCGTCCCCTCACTCATGGGACTCGCACAGAAATTCAACTGGTGGCCGTATAAACTATCCCGACGCCAACAACAAGAAAACAATACACCGCAAAGTCTTAAAGCAGTACCTGCAGAAGACAAAACAGCACCCGCAAATAGATAGGCATCTTACTCAGCTAGAAAAGCTGGGCGCCAGATTCTTCAGGAAAAGGCTGCTCTAAAATGAACAAACCTCAAAACTCAAACATCGTTGACGAGCCTCAAACAATTTGAATATGTTGGTGCAGGGGTTGGGATTCGAACCCACGAACGACCTATACTTTAGGGGAAAGCTTAAGAATTTCCGAGCCCATATAAAAATGCATGTTCACATACCGAGTTATAATAGAAAAAGACGAAGATGGTGTCCTTGTTGCTAAGGTTCCTGATTTGCCAGGCTGCGCTACCGAAGGTAAAACAAGACAGGAACTAATGAAAAATGTTAAGGAAGCAATACAGGCATACCTTGACGCATTAAGGGAACATGGTGAGCCAGTTCCTATCGAAACGGTGCAAGTCAGTGTCTAAAGTAATGCCTGTCAACTATGACAGGGTGGTCAAAGCTCTCACATGCATCGGCTACGTTGTTAACAATCAGAAAGGCAGCCATATAATCATGAGGCTTGCCGATAACCAGAAATATGTCTCGCTATTTGGTTGCAGGAAAAACGAGACCATGGTGGTGGTGCCTGCGCATAAACCAATAGGAAAAGGGATGCTACGCACCATTATGAAGGAAGTTGACCTCTCAGTTAATGAATTTAACAAGCTTCTTTGAAAAACACTCTTTTAGTTTGTTAAGATGTAACGGGGGAGAAACCGATTTATTTGGCTCACAAAGGGCGAATTGGTTCTTTTTGTAGAATTGAAAAGCAATTTCGCACGCACAATCTGCTGCTGCTTTAGAAAAATCAGAAAAAAGCTTGTTCAAAACACAGGAGGGTTGACATTGTGGTGCAGGGGGTGGGATTTGAACCCACGAACGCCTACGCGATAGGGTCCTAAGCCCTACTCCGTTGACCATGCTTGGAGACCCCTGCACAGCGCTGTCGCAGGCTTGAAGAATGCGTTCCCTAAATATTTGCTTACCCCTTCAGCAAATCCTCGGCACAGGGTCACCTATGGGTCGGGCGATTATGCGTTTGCCGCCCACAGCCGTCTGCATGGCGACACCTTTGAATTCGTCGGTGACTTCGCCGATTATCTCCGCGTTCCTGCCCTCTTCTGTGGCTCTGAGGAAACTTAGTGCTTCGTCAGCTTTCTGGGCTACGATGCCGATGATGACTTTGCCTTCGTTGCCCACTTCCAAGGGGTCTAATCCGAGCATTTCGCAGGCTGCCCGCACATCTTTCCGTATCGGAACCTTATCCTCCTGAACAAGGATGCCGTGCTTCGATTTTTCTGCCCACTCGTTAAGTGCGTCAGCTAAGCCGCCGCGGGTGGGGTCTTTCATGGCTACGACTCCGCCCACTTCTCCGAGGAGCCGCTGGATTATGCGGTTGAGGGGTTTCACATCGCTTTTTATGTTGCTGCCAAACGCCAAGCCTTCCTGAGCCGAAAGCACCGCAAGTCCGTGGTCGCCTATGGTGCCTGAAAGGATTATGCGGTCGCCTGCGCGGAGGTTGCTGTCCAGCGTCCACCGCGCGTTGAAGTCGGGTCGGTGCTGCTTGACGGCTTCTATGTTGTGGTCCAACGCGGAGGTTCTCTTGCCAATGCCGGAGACGTTCATGACACATCCGCCTAAGCTGCCTTTCTCAACGACTTTGGTGTCCCCTGTGACTATCCCGACATCTGCCTCCAAGCAAGCCTGCCGCATGCTCGCCAAAATCCGCTCCAAGTCTGAGATGGCTAAGCCTTCCTCAAGTATGAAGCCTGACGCGAGGGCGATAGGTTGAGCGCCCAGCATGCTGATGTCGTTGACGGTGCCGCTGATGGATAGGCGGCCGATGTCTCCGCCTGGGAAGAAAATTGGTTTCACCGCGTGGCTGTCACTCTTGAACACGATGTCGTCTACTACTGCGGCGTCGTCCATGGCTTCCAGGGGCACTTCCGCCTTAGCTATGCCGCCAAGGTACTTGACGATGTAGTTTTTGACTAAGTCGTGCATAACGGTGCCGCCTGCACCGTGGAGCATGGTGATTTTGCCATCTTTTTCTTTCATGTGCTTGGTCTCTGCACAGTTTTAAACTGAGGCTGAACATAAATACATCGGCATTATTGCTTGAGAATCCGCTGAAATCCGGTTATCGGGACATTTCATTCTCTTTCTTATTTCATCCGCCAGAGCCCCAGCAAACCTTCCATGTGAGGTATGTCCTTGGATTTGTTGAGAAGGTAGAAATATATTGATTGAATGTGGGCCATCTATGGGGGATTTTTCTCATGATCATTTCCATTTTTATGACTCTCTGGGTTCTCAAGATTTCGTCTTGAATGGCGAACATTTGTTCCATGCTTCTTACCATCGCGGTTAATTGTAAATCATTGTCCCAGCTTGTTTTAGTTAGGATAAAAACATCCTGAATCTCCAATTTCCCTGCTTATGTCTGAAATGTTTTTGCGCCCGTCTAGTATCAACTTTTCGAGAATTTTTGCTTGGAGTTGGCTGATGTATTTGGTTGAGACCAATATCTCTCGCCTTGTCGAGTAGAAACTTTAGCAGTTAGACCATTAAAATGTTATCGCAAATATCGCTTGTTTGTTTGAGGTGCCTGTGCATAGGAGATAGGGATTCTACTGAACGGTTTTTTGCCTTATATTGTTGCAAATTTTTATAGAAAATGGCTATTTTATTCGAATTGAAGATAACTTTTCGAAGGTATTAAATAGGTATTAAATATTCAGAATGCAGCGGAATTAACTTAAGAAAGAAGAGAAACTAAATGTTAAACATAACTTTCATAAATCAGACAAGATTTAAGACGAATAAAGCAACCATAGCGATTGCAACGATGTTTGTTATGATTCTTGCAATATTTGCTGCTTCAGGAATTCAACTGGCCCATGCAACAGACACATCTGCAACATACGCTT
>JBGOXQ010000225.1:0-4136 GCA_041479225.1 Bathyarchaeia archaeon | reverse complement strand
GCAAAGGGTTGCATAAGTTTCAGCAGTGATTCGAAGAATTGGGTTACCAAGGTTTTCTCTTCAGAGCTCAGTTCGCCTATTTGGCCGATATCATCTTGAACGCTTCTCAATGATTCTAGGAGATTGTTGAGTTTTGTCTGATTTAGGGTGTTCTCTTTTTCGTTTTTGCCTGAGACTTGTACGGTGTTCTCTGTAACACTTGCTTCTATGCTCATGTGAATCAACGCTTTGTTTAGGTTCAGCATGACAGAAAATCCCTTGTATGTCACATCTCTTCACGCACATAAAGCCAGTTGGGTGGAGTTGTTTTGAAGGTTTAAGTTCTGTTCAATGTTATTGGCTATTATTATAGCGTATCGCAAGTCGTAATACATAATGTTTATATCAAGTACGCTCGCCTTATATCTCACCAGAAAATTCCAGTTGTCACTGGGGCGGTTATGTTTTGAGCTATGCCCATCAAGGCTTGAAAGAAAAAGAAGAAGTCAACCGAATCGAAGAAGTCACGTCTGTTCGCCGAGGCGAAAACAAGGTAACAGTCTCTATGAATAAAGAACGCCCCATGTCCCAATCGCCCCTCTATCACAAATACGCCATCCAAAAATACGACCTCCATCCTAACTACAGCTTCGCGCACCTTAGAGACATGATTCCTAAGGACACTCCAGAATACATTGACAGTGGACAACATTACGTCGAACGAATAATCCGCGCCATGTATTATTTTAAACAGTGTTCACTAATAGGACCCTCAGGAACTGGCAAAACACACATAGTCTACCTTGTGGCTGAACTCTGCGGCTTACCAGTTTGGGAAGTGAACTGCGGATTACAAACCTCCTCATTCGATTTAATCGGACGCTTCATCGGCCTTGGAAAAGAAAATTGGATCGACGGTCTCCTGACCAGATGGTTAAGATTGGGCGGAATAATGTATCTCGACGAAGCAAACATGATGAAGCAGGACGTTGCCACAAGACTGAACCCAGTCCTCGACACACGAGGTCACCTAGTAATAAACGAGAAAGACAACGAAGTGGTGGAAAGGCACAAGTTCGGATATCTAATCATCAGCATGAACCCCTACTCATCAGAATTCGCAGGCACAAAACCGTTGAACGCAGCCATGAGACGACGAATGGCTGTATGGATTAACTTCGATTACACTAGTGTGGGCGAAAAAATTTCTGAGACTGAAGTAGAAATGCTTCGGAAACGTGCCCGTGTGGATAAAGATACTGCTTACAAGATAATCCAGGCAGGTGCTGAACTACGGAGACTGTACAAAGCTGGAGACCTTCCTTACGGTCCATCGTTGGGCGATCTAATAAACTGGGCTACACTTGTTTATGATGGCAACACGCCTAATGGCGCTGCTGAAGAAACCATAATAGCAGTGACCAGCGATAGCGTCGAAGTGCAAGACGATGTGAGAAGAGTTGTTGAAACATTTTTCCCCAGCCGTCAGTGATCAAAGAGTCACTCAACATACGCGGTAGTCTGTATGGGATTTCTTGAATACGCCCGAATGATTTCCTTCCAAAAAGACGAAATGAAAACAAAAATTCGTTTAGACTCAAACCTTCAACAGCCCATTCTCCAGTACGATGGCGCCTTGTTCAACGTAAACCTGCCCTTACCCTCAGTGTCAAAAGAAGGAAACATATCTTTCTTAGGATACGAGTTCCCAGGAGACTCCGATGGAAAAACCAAAGTTGGAAGGTTATTCCGAGCTTGCGTTTTTCACTTAACCACCCACACCGCAATACCAGTTTATGATAAAAAAGGAAAACAAAAGAAAACAAGCAACCTATTGGAAACTTTTTCAGAATCAATAGTGAACGATGTTCATGTAAACGCCTATATAGCAACACGTTATCCCGAAAAAATTAACGATTTGGCTTACGCGAACTCGCTTGCTTTTGCAAAGATGAAACCAGCAGAAAGAATCTTCAATCCAGCCACCCGAATAATGGCAGCACTGTTAACGAAAGTCAACATAGGAATCGTAAAAGGTGCACTTAGAACAGAAGAAGAAAACGCAATCAGCCAGTTGACCAAAAAACTGGATTCACTAAAGGAAAAAATCGTCACCACCACAACAACGGAAGAGAAAAGTGAAATTGATGAAGTTACAGACGAAGCAACAATGGACATGACCCAGATTCTCGAATCTCATGGACCTATCCTGGAGGCTCCATCGCTACCATACACTGAGCGAATTGGACCGTGCAGCGTGTACTCCCAGAGCGAGTTTCCGTCAGAACTGGAAATTGAAGGAATCTTTAAAAAATCCTTAGATACGCTAGGCGGAACCTCCTCCAATGGAGAAAACATGGAATCATTTTGGAAAAAAGAAACAAACATAGAAGCTGCACAAGCTTTCGACACATGGACTCAGCAAAAAGCAAAAGAAGAAAGGGTGCTGACAGACCTGAAAGAATACATTGCATTGACTAAACTCAAATCCGTTGAGTTCCCCGAAGAAGACTACACGCAGTATCTGAGAGGTAGACAGCTTATCTCGGGCGGAAGTCGCCGACTTCTGGACAGCCTCAGAGTGGCGCAGGATGCTTTAGACGAAGACCCTGGGAAGGAGATAGGTCAACTAGATTTAACTGCTGTTATTCAAGTGCTTGCTAGCAGAAAACCAGCGACAGATGTTTTCATGCAAGACGAATACCTTAGCAGAAGCTTCGCGTGGGGGATTCTTTTCGATGCCAGCGCAAGCATCAGAATCAAAGGTGAATTCGGCAGAGCATTAACCATATGCGTTGCCGAAGCCGCAAAAGAACTGCTGATGAACTCGACTTCTTGGGCTATGTTTGCTTTCAGCGACCGTTTCTACGTATTGAAGGACGTGTCAGAGGCGTATTCACAGAAGGTTCGCGCAAGAATCGGGGGTTTAAAATTCGAGGGTCTGTCGTACTTGCCCGACGCGGTTCAGGTTGCGGGGCAAATTCTCTCAAAGAGGTTTGATGAGCAACGATTCTTAATTGTTATTTCTGATGGTCAGCCATACGGTTACCCAGATATAGACGCTAAGCTTTCAGAAGCGATTAGTGCGTTGGAGCGTAAGGGAGTAATAGTGATTGGAATCGGTTTAGAAACTGACAGCATGAAGAAATTCTTCAAGTTAAACACGTGTGTTTATGATCAAAAGGATATGATCAAGAAATTTTCGAAGATCTACGTAAAAGCTTCAGCCGCTGCACTTGAAAGTTAAGTTGTAATGCGGAACTAATTTGTTTGGTTTGAAGAACCTGAATCTGTTAATTTTAGGTGGCTGCAGCAGGTTGGTTGACTGTTGGTTCTTCTTTCTTGACGCTAAATGCCACTGTGTCAGGTTGTTTCGCTTGTTCTGCCGCACTTACTACTGCAGCCTCGGGGACTTTGCCGCTTTCAGTGTGTTCTCCTCCGTTGAAATTCTTAATAGGGATGTTTTGTTCGCCTGAAAACAGGAGATCGGGCGGGGGATAGATTGTACCCAAAATGGACGCGAGCATGTAGATTGCTGTGAAAACATGTTGATACACGCGGTGGAAAACGAATGGGATGTTGCTCTTTGGGTCCACTTTCAAAATCTGCTCAATCTGAGCCTCTTTGCCGATTAAGGTTGCAGTGCCTTCAACCTCGTATTTTGCAACGTTTGGCTTTGTTCTTACGCTTAAGCCGAATAATACAACTACTCTGCCGTTTCGACGCTCCTTTTCATCCAATCGTGCATTTAGGTCGAACCGGACAGGCTCGGAACCAAGGTTATCACTTAGTTTCGTCCCTAGTAAACTTGTGAGATTTACTAATACAGAGACGTCTGCCCAATTCACTGAAGAGTCGGTCGTTGACAATCCTCCCTGACGAAACAGTGGTAACTATTTTCATCCATGCTTTAAGTAAACAACACTTGGTCCGAAAGAATGTTACTTTGTGCGTAGACTCGTGCTACATACATGTTTTCAACCGAAATTTGGCAAAAGGCAAACATCCGAGATTTATAATGATGGGAACGAAGGTTCGACATTATCCTTCGATACTTCTTGCAATTGAAAAGTCAGCTATATACTGGAACTTTTTCGCAAACTCTTCAGTTTTTTTGTGGCGGAGAACAATTTTTTCAGGCACGCCATCACGTATGT
>JBGOXQ010000224.1:0-4150 GCA_041479225.1 Bathyarchaeia archaeon | reverse complement strand
TCGAATGTTCCTGTTAATGTCAGGATAAGGGCGAATACTCCTGTGGATAAGCCGAAGATTAATGCCAAGGTGGCAACCATGGAGAGTCGAAGTTTCCATAATTCCATGCGTTTTCACTGCTCTTCACCAGAGCTTGAAAGGCGCTTATAACGTTTATCCCAGATTTCGAAGAAAAGTGTTATTCCAATTGAACAGTTGGAGTAACCTTGGGCTTTTGTTTATCTGCTGAACTGTTGCGATTTTTCTTCTATACCCCCTCGCTTCTGAGCAGGGTTTGCTTTTGGTTGCGTTTTGGTTTCTGGACTTGCTTTGGGCTTTTCATGCGTCTTGAAAAGGTGTGGAAAGGCTTGGTTTGGTTAGATTCGGCGGCAGTTTCATGGTTTTTCCGTGTGGCGTGGTATAGAAAGCTTTATTCCCATAGTTAAGAAGAATCTGTGAGGCGAAAGCTCATGTTGGTTGGCTTAATTTCTGATACTCATGATAATTTGCCTGCTGTGGAGAAGGCGGTGAAGCGTTTGAATGATGAGAAGGTGGAGCTGGTTCTTCATGCAGGAGACTATGTTGCGCCGTTTGTGATTGCGAAGTTCAAAGCGCTGAACTGTAAGCTCATTGGCGTATTCGGTAATAACGACGGAGACCACGAGCTGCTTAAGAAGCGGTTCAGCGAAACCAGCAACTGCACCGTCCGCGGACGCTTTGCCGAGGTCGATGCAGCTGGCTTTAAGATTGCACTTTTCCACGGAGACGAACCTGAACTGTTGAGCGCGTTAACGAGCCGCGAATGCTTCGACGCCGTGGTTTACGGGCACGCACATGTTATTGTGTCTAGGCGAAATGGCGGGATGCTCGTAGTAAGCCCTGGAGAGGTTTGCGGGTATCTAACAGGCAAACAAACCATAGCGTTGCTGGACACGGCGAAACGTGTAGCAAAAATAATCGAGCTCTGATTAGCGCGGAGGAAAAAGCACGAGCATAAGCGAGCTGGAAATTCGAGGCGTAAACCTTCCGCCTGAAGAAACTTTCTTGGGAGAGTTGACGGCTCAGCAGATAGTTGAGAAAATCAACGCGTTCCACCGTAGACTCAAAAAGGAATCTCATTTGGAGGTGGCTCAGTTTGCAGAAAGCTACTTCCTCAATCTAATAGCTCTTTATCCCGTAAGCATGTGCAGCCATAACATGACTGACACGCTTAAGCTTGTGGCAGCGCTGTTCTACTTCGGCAGCAAACCCACCCAAACAGAAGCCAAAACAACAGACGAAGACCCCAAATTCAAAGAGCTCTTCCCCAACATCACACCCAGCCAAATCCACAAAGGCTACAGCTACGATGATTTGGCGCTGATTTTTGACCGAAGCAAACTAACCATCATCGCAGCCATAGAGCAGAAACAGGAGGAAGCAAAAATAATCCTCGAAGAAGCCACTCTCCGAAGCCAATCAGCGAAAACCGAAGCCGAGCAACTGATAACAGAAGAAAAACAAAGGCAGATGCAAGAAAACGCAACAAAACAGAAAAATAGCCAGCCACTCACACTGAGGCAGAGTGATTTGAATGTCTGAGAAACGTCGTGCCACAAAGGAAGTTGAAGTTGACTTCGACAAACTCGCACGCATAGGAAACAAAGTAAACGAACTACTCGTCAAACGGACAAAGAGCACTGCAGAAGCGTACGCTGCCCTGCGGCTTCTATGTGTCTATTACGAGGAGGATTTGGGGATTTCTTTTGGACCCGAATTCGAGGCGGAACTCAGGAAAATGGTTAGGCGCGGTGTTGAAGGCAAGCGGGGCGCTTTAAAATCGGCATAGGATGAAGCTTAACTGCTCTTATTGTACGGTTCTCTCAGCAGATTCGCATGCATAAACAGTTGCTTGAGTTCTTCGTCGCTTGCACCCTTACGAATTGCAGTCAAGATGTCTACTAAATTGTCGTTTCTCATGAGGCATGGCTTTAATTTGCCGTCGCTCGTCACCCTTAGTCGTGTGCAGTGCATGCAGAATTCGCTGTTCTCAATCGGATGTACCACTTCAACCGTCACGTCAGGCAAGCGGTAAATGTGCCTGTTGTGCATGAATTTGCGGGTTTCCACGCTCAACGCCTTCTGCTTGAGCATGGTTTCTTGTTCGTCTAGGAACCTGTGGTGCTTGGAGTAGTAGGCGTTGCTGACGTTTATCGGGTCCAACTCGATGAGCTGCAAGATTATACCGTTTTCTCGCGCAAAATCTATCATGGAGGGGACATCAGCTACGTTTACGCCTTCGAGAACGACCATGTTGAGCTTAACTGGATTAAAGCTCGCTGCGATTGCGGCTTTTACGCCTTGCAGGGCGACCTCAATTTTTCCGCCTGTCAACTTATGATATGTCTCTGGGTTCAGTGTGGGGAGGCTTATGTTCACGCGTCGGAGACCAGCCTCTTGCAAGTCCTTCGCCATCGCAGGGAGCAGGAGCCCGTTTGTTGTTAGTGAAAGGTCCTTTAACCCAGGGATGGCGGCTATGCCTTTAACGACTTCGCATACGTCATGCCGCATGAGCGGTTCGCCTCCTGTCAGCTTGATGCGAGCTACGCCGAGGCTTACTGCGGTTTTGACAATGCGGACAATTTCTTCCAAGGTCATTTTTTCGGCTGATTCGTTGGCGCGTTTCACTTCGCCTTCGCGGTGGCAGTAAGCACATTGCAGGTTGCAGCGCTGCGTAATCGAAACTCGCAGATTAAGAAGTGGACGACCGCAATTATCCTGTAAAGCCATCGTTATTCCCGTGCGTGCTTAACGATGTGAGGCGCCTCAGGAGATATAAGCTGTTCGACCGCAACCGCGGCAGCGTTAGGGGAACCTGGAATGCAGAACAGCGCCTTGCCTTTCGCTACGCCTGCAACTGCGCGCGACATAACCGCAGCAGAACCCACCCTGTCAAAGCTTATGCGCCTGAAGAACTCGCCGAAACCAGGCAGAGTCTTCTCAAAAAAAGGCGCAACCGTCTCGATAGTGATGTCTGAATGGGTGACGCCTGTGCCGCCGCAGAAAATCGCCGCATCCACGCCATCATTATCCAAGACACTCTTGACAGCGTGCTCAATCATTGCTTTATCATCTGAAACAATCCGTCTAAACAGTACGTTGTGTCCTGCGCTTTTCAGCAGGGATTCAATAGTGTCGCCTGAAACATCTGTGAACTGCTCGCCTTTCTGCATTTGCTGGTAGCGGGAGGTGCTGCAGATGAAAACTGCAAAATTCAAAGATTTCGGCGCGTGCGATTTGTGACCTTTTGAGGTTTCGCTCATCGCTTTTTACACCTGTTTGTACTTTTTGACGACATGGATATTCTCTATGGCTGTGCTCGGGTATTGGCCTTGTGAATCTTTTTCGTACTGTTTAGTCATGTCCCAGACTGTGAGCAGCGCAACGGAGACGGCGGTTAACGCTTCCATTTCAACGCCAGTCTGCGCTTTGGTCTTTACTACCGCGGTGACTTCTACCGTGGACTTGTCCTGTATTTTCGCATCAATGTCCACGTTTGTCAGGGGCAACGGATGGCAAAGTGGAACTAACTCGCTCGTCTTCTTCGCCGCAAGGATGCCTGCGATTTTCGCGGTGTATAATGGGTCGCCCTTGGCGATTTTTCCTTCTTGAATAAGCTTTACCGTTTCTGGTTTAAGTCTGATAGTTCCTGCGGCGGTTGCTTCACGAAGAATCTCCGCTTTTGATGATACATCAACCATGGTCACAGACTTTTCCTCCTTTAGATAATACGTGTTACTGTTTATTTCCTTGTTCCCAAGCTTCTATCAGGTTCTGCACGGCTTTCGCTTTAGGCGAGGCTTGGTTGAATCTGTACATGCGGATTCTGCCATAAGTCCTTTGCTGCAGTATCCCTTCGTCCTCCAGAATTTTGAGGTGATGACTTGTTGTGGTGAAGTTCACGCCGATTCTCCGAGCGATATCCGACACGTTAAGCTCGCCTAACTGCGCAACAAGTTTCAGAATTTTCATCCGTGGCCTCGAAGAGAAAACCTCTTCAACCTTCACTCTCATCACCCTCTCCGATTTTCCAGAGACAACCGCAACTCCTTCTCCAACTCTGTAGCCGAGACCGCGGGCAAGCAAACCCGCGTAGACCTTCCCCGTGCGCCTGCTCCTGAAACTTCAGTTT
>JBGOXQ010000223.1:0-4173 GCA_041479225.1 Bathyarchaeia archaeon | reverse complement strand
GCTGGATACAAAGGCTTCCGCAGCAAATATCCCATCAAGCTGCTTTATGTCAGCAACCTTCCAGTAATCTTCGCATCCGCACTGTTTGCCAACGTGTACTTCTTTACGCAACTCATCTGGAGTACGCAAGGGCAACCTGCGCCTGGATCAAACCTCTTCATCGACATAATCGGCTCATACAAAATAGTGACCACAGGCACTGGCAATGCGACCCAGACAAGCATACAACCTGCAGGCGGCTTAGCCTACTTTACCACGGCGCCACACAGCCTCCAAAACGTCGTTGCAGACCCTGTGCACGCCTTTGCATATCTAGGTATCTTGATGGTTTTCTGTGCAGTGTTCTCACTGATTTGGCTTGAAGTGGGCGGACTTGGGCCCCAAAAAGTAGCGCAGCAGTTGATGGATTCAGGAATGCAGATTCCGGGATACCGAAGATCTGGAAGACCTATAGAGGCGATGCTGAATCGCTATATTCCAGTGGTCACCATATTAGGTGGCATAATCGTAGCGTTAGTAGCTGGGTTTGCAGATTTCCTAGGAGTCTTCGGTTCAGGCACAGGTATCTTACTGTCCGTAGGCATAATCTACCAGTATTATGAGTTGTTGATGCGCGAACGAGCAGCCGAAATGTATCCTGCATTCAGGCGAATCCTTGGAGAGTAATCTGCGCAAGCCAGGCATGATGTCTGGCTAAAACCATTTTTTTCTTTCCTTTCTTGTTTTTCAATTTGGTTTTTCTTGGTGAAAAATTTTCGTGTGATGGAACGGCAAAGCAGGTGCTTAGAGGAGAAGGTTTAAAATGTTCTCTCAATAGTAGATTGTTCAATCGCGAAGGGTAAGTTGCGGAACAAGGAGACGTTTGGTTTGAGGAAAAAAGTATTCGTGCTTGCTGTTTTGATTTTGGTTAGCGTTGCCGTTCTGTTTATTCCTTTTTCGTCAGTTTTTGGTCAGTCCCCTGGCAATAGCATAACTGCTGTGAGTCCTGACCCTGGAATTGCTGGTTCGCAGCTTAATGTTAATGTTCAAGGTACAATAGAAACTGCTAATGGTACCTTTGTGATTTTCCTTAATGATAATAATGTCACACAAGGCGTTGCAGTTGGATATGCTGTGAACGCGAATTTCACAGTTTATTCGATTGTGCCTGGAAACTACAATCTGGTTTTAAAGGATAGTAATACGGGAAATCAAACTACTCCTTTAGTTTATCATGTGAGTGCTGAAGGTCTTGCCATCATACCTATAGCGACTTTGTTGATTATGCTTGTTGCGGTAGGTATTTCGTTCGCCAACATGATTCTTAACCGCCTGCTTATCACGAAGATGATTGGGTGGCACGAATACCGGTCGATGCAGAAGGAAATGTCGGAGTACAATTCTCAAAGGATGGCAGCTATTCGCGCGAATGATACGAAGACTCTTGAGCGACTGAAGAAGAAGGAGTCGCAGATTACGGCTATGCAGGGAAAGATGTTCAAACCGCAGTTAATCCTTATCCCGATAACCTTCATCTACTTGATAATTTGGCCTGTTTTGACGGGTGTTTTTCCGTTTTCAGTGGCGTATGTGCCGGGTTTCGGTGCGCAACCGTTTTTCATCTGGTACTTGTTATGTTCGTTCTTCTTTGGAACGATTGCTTCTCGCGTAATTGGCGTAACACCGATTCAGTGATGTGCGGTTAGAGGGTGGCGTATGAGCGAGACGGAAAAACCTAAGAGTGCTGGGCATCAAACTGTAGTTATTTGCATTTCTGGAATGGCTGGGACTGGAAAGAGTACCCTTGCAAAGAAGTTGGCGCAGAAGTATGGCTTAAGGTATTATTCAGGCGGAGATGCTCTTCGGGCTTTGGCATCTGAGGCAGGGTATAATTCGTCCAGTAATGGTTGGTGGGAAAGCCCTGAAGGACTCAGTTTTCTTGAGAACAGAGCTCGCAACCCGAGTTTCGACAAGGAAGTTGACAACAAGCTTCTCGAGTACGCTGCGCAAGGTAATGTTCTCTTGGATAGTTGGACGATGCCTTGGCTTGTCAAGCAGGGGTTTAAGATTTGGTTGTCTGCTTCTGTTGAGAAACAAGCGGAACGGATTGCTCGAAGGGACAAGATGACTGTTGAGGAGGCTTTGCAGGCGTTGAAGGAGAAAGAAGCTAGGACTAAGGCCATTTACAAGGAGCTTTATGGTTTTGCTTTGGGGGAGGATTTTTCGCCGTTTAACTTGATTTTGGACACTGATAACTTGAGCGCTGATGATGTTTTCCAAGTTCTCTGCGATGTCATAGATAATGTGGTTTTGGGCTGCGAAAAACCTGTTCAATAAGTGGAGTTTGGACTGTTTTTGAGAACTGTTGCGATTTTTCGCTATAGTCCCTTCTGTTTATGGAATCTGCATAGACTTCTGCGAGTCTTCGGTCTTTCAACATACTATTGGGCTGTTTTCTCGTCAATAGCGGCCCTACTCCCCGTTTTTGTGTTTGCCTGCCTACCCTATCCCCTATAGGTTTCTGCAATGAGAAGCTATTAGCATCCGAATATGGTGGCGTTTGCTCCTTCTGCTGCTCAGAAGCTCTACCCCCTCCCTTATATAAAACCTGAAACGCGAATTGAACTCCTGCGTCCCTGCCAGTTGCATTGGGCAACGGAGTTATATAATAGAGAGGGTGCCAGTCCAACTTAAAACTGAAGTTGACTTTGTTTAAGAAAGCTATATTTATGTTAAGGAAGAAGCGTCGAGTTGGCAGTTGTTTTGGTTACTTTTCTGGTTGATTATGACGTTTTTCTGGTTTAGACGCGGTCGTTTGCGAAAATCTTAAAGCCTTCTTGCTCTGATTTAGAATCAGACTGTAGCTTACACTAGGAGGAGAAGGGAGATGGTAAGCTGGAGGAAACCTAAGGGTAAACGCCTGTTCTCGTTTTTTCTTATAGAACTAATAGCTCTGTGCCTCATTATCACATTCCGATTCATCAATCTTGAATCCACCATCACTCTCGTGATTTTCAACTTTTTGTTCGCGTCCCTGACTTTCCAGCTGAACGGTGCACTCTCGAGGAAGCTTGGAATTTTGGTAATTGGCAATTTGATCGGTATTTTTTGGAACTTGGTCTTCTATTATTTTTCACTATCTGGAAGTCTGTATTTGGGCAGGTCATTCGATGCTTTGTACACTATTATCTACCCTATTCTGAACCTCATGTGGGTCGTCCCCTATCCCCGTATTTTTGGACGTATCCACTATATTTTTCAGGCTTCCAAACCGCTTAGGCTTCCGATAGCAATGATAAGTAACGCCATTGAACATCACCTCATCATATTTCATCCAACCAGCCTTGCCCAACGCTAAGATTTCATCTAATGTCGTGGCACTTGTCACATCGAAATCATCGTCTTTCAGGCCCCTAATGGCGTGCACGTATCGTTGAGTGCTCTTCCAAGACCGGTGCCGCAAAACCCTTGCAATTTCTGGAACGTTCCCGTTTCTCACGAACGCAAGCATCGAGCCGCCCCAGTGTCGAAAGCTCTTCAAACTGATCTGCAGTACTGCTGGGTTCTTGAATTTTCTGGCGACTTTCATTCTTAGCGAACGCATGCAGCAAGCGGCGACTCTGTAGGTGGTTGGGAAGACCCGTTCATCCTCACGAGGCAAAGCGTTAATCATCTGAACAAGCCTGACAGAAAGCTCATAGTGACCCGAATAGTGGCGCTTAACAGGGTGATTAATGTAGAGCACGTTGTCCTTTAGCTCACTCCACTTACAGCGAAGAATCTCAGATGGGTCCGCGAAAGTTTCCTTAAGGCACAGCAAATAAGTGGCGAAGCGTTTGCTCGCGGCGCTAATCAGCAAGTCAAGGTCTTTTTCGTCAGGCGGTATAATTTCGACGTCACTCTGATGGTAAACCGGCTTGTCCCACTTGATGTTCTCCATTTTGCAGAAGGCTTCATAAGCGCTTGTAGCGATTCCTTTCATGCTGTCGCTCCAGGGCTCGCCGTTCTTCTGCCTCCACTTAGCAATGACGTCTTTAACGCTTTCAGGGTTCAACAAGTTCGCTCCAGCGTGGGCCAGCCGCGTTAAGATCGCAGGATAAGTAATGTCTTCATCAAAGCCGTTCCGCTCCAAGTAGGCATCAAACTTCACTATGTAACCACGAACATCTTTCGGCAGCAAATCTAGCTTCAGCG
>JBGOXQ010000222.1:0-4173 GCA_041479225.1 Bathyarchaeia archaeon | reverse complement strand
GCAAGCTTGCTGTTCCTCCATGTCGAGCTGTCCACAAGCATTCTCTTCATGATCGGCGTCATGGTAGCTTGCGTTCCCGAAGGCCTCCAAGTCACCGTCTCAAGTGCCCTAGCCATCAACGTCCTGAAAATGGTTAAGCAAAACGTGCTCGTTAAACGTTTATCAGCTGTCCAAACTTTGGGCAGCGTCACCGTTATCTGCACCGACAAAACAGGCACCATAACCAAAGGCGAAATGACTGTAAACAAACTATGGGTTAAGGACAAAGTTTTCGAAGTTTCTGGACTAGGCTACCTTCCAGTGGGAGATTTCACCTTAAACGGTGAACCGCTGCAGAAAGGTGAAACAGCTTCTTTAGAAAAGCTTCTTGAGATTGCGGCGCTATGCAATGGAGCCAAAGTTATTCCTCCTACGGACAAGAACAAAAACTGGAGCGTTATCGGTGACCCAACTGATGGTGCGCTGCTTGTTGCCGCGCTTAAGTCCAACGTTATTGTTCAGGATGCGTTGGCTGAGAAACCCCTCGTGGATATTTTGCCTTTTAGCTTTGAAAGAAAATGTATGACTACCATTCACAAGCTTAACGGCGACGTTTTCGTTTACACAAAAGGCGCTCCCAGAAACATCCTTGACCTCTGCAACAAAATACAGGTAGACGGCAACGTGGAAGAGCTGAACGAAGAGAACCTGATGTGGGTCGAATCAAGAATCCTCGAGTTCGCCAACCAGGGACTACGCGTCATAGCCGTAGCGTATAAAAGAATCCCATCAACCCAATACACGAAAGGCGCAGATGTGGAAAAAGACCTCATCCTCGTTGGCTTAGCAGGCATGCGCGACCCCCCAAGAGTAGAAGTCAAAGACGCCGTTATGAAAGCTAAGCAGGCAGGCGTTAAAGCTGTCATAATTACAGGCGATTACGGTCCAACCGCCCAGGCTATCGCTCAAGAAGTCGGCATAGTTGAAAAAGAATGCTGCCAAATCGTACGCGGCGTAGACCTGGAAAATTTGAGCGACCAAGCCATAATCGGCGAAGTCAAGAAGGGCAACGTGATTTTCGCGCGGGTCTCACCTGAACAGAAACTCCGCATCGTAAAAGCACTCAAAGAAAGCGGCGAAGTCGTAGCAGTCACAGGCGACGGCGCCAACGATGCACCCTCATTGAAGGAAGCCGACATCGGCGTAGCTATGGGGGCATCTGGCACAGATGTTGCCCGGGAAGCCGCAGACATCGTGCTGCTCGACGACAGCTTCGAATCCATTGTAAAAGCGGTGGAATCAGGTAGAGCAATCTACGAAAACATCCGCAAATTCATCGTTTACGTGTTTTCACACAACTGGGCAGAATTGATTCCGTTTATTCTTTATGCTGCTTTGGGCATTCCATTGCCTTTGCTTGTAGTGCAGGTTCTCGCCATCGATCTTGCTATTGATGTCATTCCCTCACTGGCTCTGAGCAGGGAACCTGCGGAACAGGGAATCATGCTGGAGCCTCCAAGGAGTATTAAAGAAAGACTGTTCACTCGCAAGGTTCTCTTGCGTAGCATCTTCATTGGAGTAATCATCGCTATTGGAGCAATGATAGGCTGCATAAATGCATGGGTTTCCGGCGGTTGGCACTTTGGAATGGCTTTAACGAGCACAGATGCATTCTTCACATCAGGCGTGTACGCCAAAGGTGTAACAATGACGTTCGCAGGCATCGTGGTTGCTCAAGCAGGCAACGTTCTCGCGTGCAGAACAAGCAAACAATCCATTTTCAAAACCAGCCTGAAACACAACAAATGGATCATCTTCGGCATCGTATCGCAACTGGCAATCTTGGCATTCCTGATTTATGTTCCGTTGATGAATACCTTCTTTGGAACTGCCCCACTTGACGCCGGCAACTGGGTTTTCCTGCTGTCGCTGGCTGTTGTGGTGGTTTTCGCTGAGGAAATCAGAAAGTTCTTCTCGCGAAGATTCTCTAAAACAAAAGGAAACTGAATCATTGCAGGAGACACCGTCTTCGCCTTAAAGTTAGATACTTTTGTTCTAGGAAAAAGACAGTAAACTAATGAGACTATACCTTCAAGTGGGTCAGTGTTGGTTTGGCTTTTATTCACAGCCCGCGAAGGCTCCTAGCCGTCGCCTCACATCATCCCCATTCAAGATTCCCCGCCGCGGATTTATCGGTTTTGCAGAAGTAGCGCTTTTTCTGTGAAACTCCCCATTTTAGCCTAAACTTCTGCGTTAACCTACGACACTTGACGAATGAGAACCTTTAAACCGCTCTTAGGCAAGGTAACATTTACCGCATGAAACGCGGAGGTGAAAAAGAGTCATGATATTCATTGAAGAAGACGAGGAATGGGAAGAAGGCGAAGAAGAAGAATGGGAAGAAGAAGAATGGTAAACTAACTCGTCAAATCTTTTGTTTTTCTTGTTACTTATATGCAAACGTACTTTTCCAATTTTATTTTGCTCCATCCAAAACTTTTCTAAACTGAGGCTTTAATCCAATCAGTGTCTTGGCTGTCGTCCAGACAGAATCCGCATTAACGCTAAAGTATTCATGCGTCAAATCAGTTCGCATTTCGGAAAGTTGGCCATATGGAATTCGAAAACGGTAGAACAATTCTTTGATTGCTCTGTGCTTAGAGAGCACACGGACCGCCTCGCCGATTTTCCTTATATTTGCATCCACTGCGTCAATAGTTTTTGCGTCTTTCAGAAAATTTTCGTAGGTCATGTCGTGGAGGTATTCATCGATTTTTTCTATGAAATCGAGAATCTCCGACAAATAGAGCTTAGGGTTGCGCTCCAGATGATTTTTCTTCAAACTGGAACCGCTTCCTCAAGGACTTGGTCTCTAATGTGTTCGTTTAGAAATTTTTTTGAAACCACATCGACTTTGATATGCAGTTTTCTTCTGAGATATTTTCTGAGACTTGCTATGAGCAGAAAATCAACCATTTCCGAATATGTCACCAGTATATCCAAGTCGCTTTTTTCAGTCTGGTCCCCACGCGCATAAGACCCAAAAATATCTATGGTTTCCACTTTAAAACGCTTCTTAAGTGTGGGCTTCAATACCTGAAGTTGCTGCTTTATTTCTTCGAGTGATGTTTGCATTTCCGATATTCCTCTAGATACGAGGCGCACGTTTTATTTTAACATGCGTTTTCTTTAAAAGTCTTCACTCAATACCAAACTATTCTCCTGCTCACAAGCCTTAGCCATTTGCCTGACTGTCGAAAACGTCAATCTCGCAAATGTTCAAAAGCCGATTTTCCATCAGGTTATTATTTATAACCGTCGCTTTCCTTCATATTTGCGAATACTCATGACCCGCATCGCCGTAATGAACTACGACAAATGCAAACCCAAAAAATGCAACCAGCTCTGCATAAAATTCTGTCCCATGGTCAGAAGCAGAGTGGAAGCCATACGCTTCGAAGACAACAAAATCATAATCAGCGAAAAACTCTGCAGCGGCTGCGGCATATGCGTCAAAAAATGCCCCTTCAAATCCATCTCAATCGTGAATCTGCCCGACGAGCTGGAAAAAGACTGCAGCCACCGTTTCGGGGAAAATGCCTTCAAACTTTTCCGTTTACCCATGCCCTCGCCAGGCACCGTGTTGGGTTTGCTGGGGCAGAACGGCATCGGCAAAAGCACCACACTTAAAGTTCTCTCAGGCGAAATCAAGCCTAACTTGGGCAACTTCCAGAATCCCCCCGACTGGACTACTATAATTCAGTTTTACCGTGGTTCTTCGCTTCAGGAGTACTTCCAGAAGATGAGCGAAGGGAACCTCAAAGTCAGCCATAAGCCGCAGTACGTGGACAGGATTCCGAAAGCCATATCTGGAAAAGTCAGCGAAATCCTTGAGAAGGTTGACCAGCGAAAAGTCCTGGATAAACTTGCGGAGCAGTTGGAGCTTGGGAAGATTTGGGACCGCGAGTTAAATGTGCTCAGCGGCGGCGAACTCCAGCGCGTAGCCGTGACCGCTGCGTTATGCCGTGAAGCAGACGTTTACCTTTTTGATGAGCCTTCAAGTTACTTGGATGTTAAGCAGCGTTTGGAAGTGGCAAAAGCCATCCGAAGCCTCAAGGAGCAAATGAAAACCGTGGTTGTCGCCGAACACGACTTAGCAATCATCGATTACCTGTCGGATCAGATTTGCGTTTT
>JBGOXQ010000221.1:0-4214 GCA_041479225.1 Bathyarchaeia archaeon | reverse complement strand
ATGTCTTTTGTTGAGCCGTATGTATTCGGTAGAATGTTAATCTGACAGCTCAATTACATATAGACTCTGAAAACATCAAGATCACATTGAAAAAAGTTGAATCATCATGGAAGGGAAGAAAATAATCCTCGACAAGTTATTATTGAACGAAACTACGCCGTACTGGCTATACTGAAAGGAGTTTGATGCTTAATTGCCAAAGTCATTTTTCGATTTGCTTAACTTTTTCATTCGGAAGCGTTATCGTTGGGTTATCGCGGCGTGGGTGGTTGCGGTGGTGCTTTCGCTTTTTCTTATCCCCAGTTTCTTTTCCGCCGTTTCCTATGATCTAACCGGCGGGTTTGGGGCACCTTCTAACACTGAATCAGAAAAAACAGCCCGCATAGTGCAGGCTCAATTTCCAGCATCTGCCAATAACAACGAAAGCAGCATTCTTGTCGTTGTTCAAGGCGCTTCGGTGTATTCTGATGCTTTGAAGCGGAGCGTGTTTGGGCTCAACGACACAGTATCTAAAGACAGAGACATCGCCAATTTTACTGGAACGTCAAGCCTTTACTCGCTAGAAGCCAGCCTGCTCCAATCCTCATTACCCGATTTCGTAGCACAGATTGCTGGCCTCCAATCCAACATAATCACGATAAACTCTGGGTTGTATACTCTGCAACAGAACCTATCCGCGTTAAGCACCAATCTGTTCCAACTCCAAGCCGGCATCAACCAAACAGCCCAACTCGTATATGGCGTACCTGCAGCATTTGTCGGGGTCTGGCAGGGAATCACTGCACAAGGTGTTTCGGACCCAACAGTCGCTAACGCTCAAGCAAACGCCACCACATTCAACGTAACCTCCAATTTCGGAGGCGACGCACAATCCATCGCATACTACTCCGCCTTCTTCACCATTTGGGGCACCACTTTCCAAACCCTCCCAAACGACACCGCAGTGCTTGACCGAGAAGCCTTTGCCATAAACCAATCAGTCTCGGCATTTCTTAGCAGTCCACAGCTTGATGCACAGACAAGCCAAATGGTAGGCCTTGTTGCGTCGGGTTTGAATGTTACAACTTGGAATCAACCTGAGGCAGTAAAGAACTTAGCAATTTCATCCGTAGCAGCAGGCATCCCCGCAGAGCTGTCGTCTTCGCTGGGCGTCTCGCCGATGAGCCTTGTTAGCGAGCTATACAGCTTTGGGCCTTCGCCTTCAAACACCACGCTTGGAAACTATACAGTTACTCTTTTTGAAGCCAACTATACCAACATGACATCTGCAGGTGTAGGTTTCCCCGTTTCTGAGCTATTGCAGTCTGCTTACCTGCTTGGTTCATCACCCAGCGACACTCAAACGTGGACTCTAGCCTGCACCCTAATAGCAAGTGCTACCCAAAGCACCTTTGCAGATTCTCCGCTCTTCTCCGTAAACGGCACCGCCCTGAACAGTCTTCTTTCAAGTCTTTCACCGAATGCAACCGTTGCCGATGTGGACCGCGCCATCGAAAACGTGATTTCAACTCAATCTTACATGAACTACCCCTATGTGCCCTCTAAAGCGTTGACGGGCAACTTTGTTAACTCAAAGAACGATTCAATGCTGATTATTCTCAGCTTCTCATCCAGTCCAGACACCGATACAATTGTTCATGTACAGTTGGATGTGCAGAAATCCGCATTACAAAATTTTGGAACAGTATATGTGACGGGTGGTGAAGTTTTAACCAAGGACGTTGAGAACGCGTTTTTGCCTGCCCTTGAATTAACCGTAGGTCCAGGCATCGTAATTTCCCTCTTAATCGTTGGGTTACTTTTTTTGGCGCCAGTTGCTGCTTTAATTCCGGTCTTGCTTGGCGGCGTTTCAGTTTCCGTTGCCCTTGCCTCTATCTACGCCAGCGTTGTAGGTGTAGGCCACGGCAACATAACTTTCCTGACGCCGACATTAACCATTTTGCTTATGCTCGGTCTCGCCGTGGACTACGCTGTTCTGCAACTCAGGCGGACAAGAGAAGAACGGCAACTGGGCAAATCCATCGAAGAAAGCGTGGGAATCTCCATTAAGTGGGCAGGACAAGCCGTCCTAACCGCAGGCTTAACCGTGATCGTAGCGTACATCGTTATGGCAGTTGTCAACGTGCCCATTTTCAGCGACGTAGGAACCGCCATAGCACTGGGCGTTTCAATTCTGCTTGCCGCATCACTCACGCTGCTGCCAGCCCTCGAAATTGCGTTGGGCGACAAAATTTTCTGGCCCGGCTTAAACAGGCACATAAAAGCAAAATCAGACCCAAACAGGACCCTATTGAGGCGCGTGGCTCAGGTGACGCTTAAGCGTAAAGTGCCCATTATAATCATCATCAGCGCCTTAGCCGTAGGCGCCTTGTTCGTCACGTATAACACGCCTTCGGGCGGCGATTTTCTGAAGCTTATTCCGAACTTCAACAGCAACCAAGGCCTCACTGTCATATCAGAAAACTTTGGAAGCGGAACAATAGCTCCCACATCCATAGTTGTCACCACCCCCACACAAATCACCTATGGAAATAACCAGTTAGACCAAACTCTGCTTAACCAACTTGAACAAATCACCGCTGCCGCCGCAGACTCCAAAGGAATCACCACCGTTTCAAGTCCAACCCGACCCTTCGGCAACGCATTCAACTACTCAGGCATCGAAAATCTTTCTGACCCAACGCGCGTGCAGTACGAAGGCCAAATGTTTTCAATGATTGGAAAAGACAACAAAACCGCCATAATCACCGTGGGTCTATCCGATCCAGCCTCAAGCCAAGCTGCCATCAACTCTCTGCGCGGGATGGAGACGAACATCGATAAATTGGCCCTCACAAGCGGAGTAACAATTTATTTTGGAGGGCAAACGCAGTCCACTTACGATAGTCAAGTCTTCATGGCGACTTTGTTGCCGGAAGTCGTGATAATTCTCTCAGTTGCGGTTTACTTGATTTTGTTTTTCCAGCTCCGTTCAGCCTTTACGCCTGTGCGCCTGATAATTACGATACTCTGCAGCGTCGTTTTCTCTTTAGCAATTATTTCCCTCATATTCTACTTTGGTCTTAGCTTGCCCATCTTGGATTTTGCGCCACTATTCGTAGTAGTAACTATGCTGGGCGTCGGAATAGACTACGACATATTCTTCGTCACGCGTATCCGCGAAGAAGCCCTCAAAGGCAAAACCGACAACGAAGCCATAACAACCGCCATCGACAAAATCTGGGTAACCATACTCGGCCTAGGACTCGTGCTATCGACAGTCTTCGCGTCGCTGATGATAACGGGCATCGCCATTCTTCAAGAAATCAGCCTAGCCGTCGCCGCCGCCATCCTCATAGACGTCACCGTCGTTATCCTCTTCTTCGTCCCTTCCCTCATGGGACTCGCACAGAAATTCAACTGGTGGCCATATAAACTATCCACTCGTAAGCAACAAGAAAACAAACCATAGCTTTGAAAAAGACTGACACTGCAGAAGTGCGCGTAGAAAAAAGGTTTCGCTGGAAAACATCCAGCCTCTTTTTTGTGAAGCAGGTACTGCTTTCAGAAGCGTGCTGATAGCCAAATTATGTCATCCATAGATGTGACCGAAATGTTAAAATGTGTTTGCAAGATTCCTTCAATCAGGTGAATTTTTTGCCAATTAAAGCGAAAGGAACAAAAGATGATCCTTGGATACTTAATACGCCTCCTGGCACTTCTGAATTCAAGGCGTACCGAGATGAGACTGCTAACCCGCCCGCAGTTGTTGTTTTGGTGGGTAAAACAGAACTTAGATATCACCTCCGCAGCTTAGACGATTTGCATAAAATGTTGAAGGCAAAAGGAGACTGGATGCCGTTAGGGAGCGCAGACGAGCAGAAGCCAGCTGAGGAAGGAACCGTTGAAGCTTGGGGTAGATCACCTAAAAATCCTGTAGGCGGATGGTATGGCATCAAAAAAGGGTTACGGGGGCGATTTGCAAATTATGTGCCGCCAATCTTGGAGGTTTTAGGACTGGCGGAAGTTGAACATAACCCAAGAAATAATCGAATGCGAGCAGTCTAAACCTTCTTTTACTTTTTTATTGTGTAGAATTAACTATATCATTCTAGTTAAAATACTGTAATTTTTGTTAGTCAAATTTCAGGAAATTCAAAACTTATAGAGATTTTTAATAATATGGAACCGACCTTTTATGCATTTCGTGGATATCAAACCTTATAGATCGGTTT
>JBGOXQ010000220.1:0-4215 GCA_041479225.1 Bathyarchaeia archaeon | reverse complement strand
TGTGATTAAAGATTTTGGAATCTGCATGGAGGGATGCAGCGGGTACATTATTTTTGAAGTAGCGAGTGAGGCAGACCTTTTCGCCCATTTCCGCAAATGGCATCCTTACGTAAGTTTTGACGCTATGCAAGTTCAAACTATCGACGAAGCCATAAAATCACTCTGTTCTGCTGCTATTCCAGAAGGAAAGGATTAGGCTAAGCGCGCTTAATGAGCAACATCCAATTTGATTGTGGTAAGAATGGTTTCAAAGGAAGTTTTTCCCGGCGCCAATCTATTGATAGAAGGGGATATTCCTAGAGGCACATACCTCCTCATGGGTCCATCCTGCGCCGGAAAGACGGTCTTCTGCAAATCTTTTATTGCTAGCGGTTTATCAAACCTAGAAACCGGAATATACTTGTCCACCGACGATGAATGCAGCGATATTCAAGCTTCAATTAAAAACGTTGTTGAAGAAAAAGATGGGATAATGGGCGATCTCAAGCTAGTTGATGCTTATTCTTGGAGAGTTCGCGGTGTAGTGAGTGGCGAACCGTTCATCGCCGTTGACCCCGCAAACCTTACCGGAGTCATGATAGCGTGTCAGAAAATCTGCCAAGGTGTGTCGAAACCGAGATTCGTTTTTGATTCAATTACAAATCTGGCTATTCAGTCTGATCCTGATACGACACTCAGGTTTGTCCAATTAATCACAGCGAAGATAAGGAGCATGAATGCTTTAGCAATATTCACCCTGAACCCAACATCCCATGACAGCAAGTTTGTCAGCACAATAAAAACCATGTTTGACGGAATCTTCGAGATAAAATTGGACGAGATAGGTCTGGAGATAACCAGAATGTTCCGGATATTCTCAATCAAAGGCGTCAAACATCAGACTCGCTGGATCATCTTCACCATCAATGATAGAGGAATATCACTGGTTGAGGACAGTACTCCCAGATGCGCTTGGTGTGGAGGGATAATCCCATACGAGCCCCATCAGGAGACTATAGAGGGACGTGGCTATACGTTTCATGCAGCCGGATGTGTGAATAATTTCAAAAAGAAAATTGCGCTAGAGCGTTCACAGAGTGACAGAGAGAAAACACTCCTTTAAAGACGACCCAAACCCCCTTGCTAAGATCACAACTGATTATCTACAAAAATATAAGAGACCGCTTTTTCAGTTGCTCGAGTAGTTCTTTGGGCTGCGCTTAAGCTTTGGTGCAAACCAAAAAACGGATTAATGAGCGAATCTTTATCAATCAAAGCCTGCAAAGAAATAACAGAAGCGTGATTGTTTTTGGGTGAAAGCCACAGAATAGTTAAAAAGAATTTTGAAACGGAAATGTGGGTAGACGGAAAACAGCTGCCCCTAAACCACATGATGCAGGAAACCATAGCCAACGTCATGACGGGTTTCTCGAAAACCTTGAAAGGCATGGATGAATCACCGAAGAAAATTGAGGTTAAAATCAAGAAACTGCCTAAGGAAATAGAAGTGGACGCGCACACTTATCCGTAGCTGAGTCGTTGAGCCATTGAAAGGCATTTACATCTTAATCATCCGCTTAAATCGCAAAATCACCGAGAACATCGGTGCACATGGCGAAATGACCTTCCCTAAAGGCTTGTACGCTTACATCGGCTCGGCTCAGACTAATTTGGAGAAGCGTGTTCAGCGGCACTTAAGAAAAGAGAAACGCAAGTTCTGGCATATCGACTATTTGCTGGACAATGAAGCTTTAAAAGTCGTAAAAGTGCTCTACCGACAAGCAAGCAAAGTAGAAGAATGCCTACTCGCCAGCGAAATCGGCAAGAGCGGCGAAGCCACAGTTGGTTTCGGATGCTCAGACTGTCACTGCAGAAGCCACCTGTTCCGCCTGGGAGATTGCGAATCTCTGCAGAAATCTTTGCAGGTGTTTCGTCTGGAAACATAACGTCTTCGTGTTGATGTTAGATCTTAATGAAAATTCTTCTTTTGTAGAGAATCGCGGCGATTATCCAGCAGAAAGCGACATAGGCTAGAGCGTATAAGAATGAGCCGTGCAGGGGTCCAGCCCATGAAGAGAACAAGTTTTCATATATTAGCGTTTTCAACGACGTACCTGTGCTAGAAAATAAAGGTATATTCACGTAAATGAGGGTAAGATTGACGATTTCTGACAAAACATACACGAATATGGCGTTCAATCCAAGGATAGCGAAGGGCTTGGCCCAGGAAGTATGTCCTCGAGTGTCAATTGTATAGAAGCAGATTGCGAGAACGAGGAGCGCTATTCCGCCTGTGAATGCAACATAGGAACTTGTCCAAATGTTCTTGTTTATGGGGAACCAGAAGTTCCACACGAAGCCTATTGCCAAGGAAATGCCTCCGAAGAACAGAAGTTTCATAGTTTTCACCTTAGGCAAGGCGTCTGATTTTAGATATTGCCCTGCAAGAACACCGATTAACGCAGTAGCTATAGCTGGCAAGGTGCTTAATACTCCTTCAGGGTCATAGGTGCCAGTATAACTGTAGATGTGTCCACCTAGCAGTGACCTGTCCACATATCCAGACAGATTTCCCGCTGGGGTTAAAACACCAGGTCCAAAGCCAGGAACAGGTACAAGGGTCATTAGCATCCAATAAACTATGGGTATTGCCAACGTTACATAAATTCGCCATTTGGGTTTGAAGAACAGGAAAACGAGGGAAGCAAATAGATAGCAGAGGGCTATTCTCTGGAGAACTCCCATGATACGGAAGGTTGCAGGGTCAAATCCGAACGGAAATCCGCTGACGAAAATACCTAAAACGAACAGGATTATCGTGCGGCGTATTACGCGGATAAGAAGCGTCTTCTTACTTGTTCCTTGGGCGAGTTTTTTTTCGAATGCAAACGGTATCGATACACCTACGATGAAAACAAATAGAGGAAAGACTATGTCAGCGAAAGTCAAACCGTTCCAAGTGGCGTGTTGAAGAAAATCATAATACACACCGCCACCGGGGTTGTTGACAAGAATCATTAGAGCGATGGTCATTCCTCTGAAAACGTCGAGTGACATCAGCCTTCCCTTCGGGAAGTTGACATTTATATTTGCTGTCTTATTTGCCACCTTCCGATAGACTCCTAATATTTTGTCCGTGGTGTCGTCTTGGGAATAGTAAGGTTGTTGGGCGGTCAATTTAAGGTTTGTTTGCACCTGATATTGATAGAACTTGTGAGTTATTGTGATTTGGAATGCTGAAAGTTAAGGCTTGATAATATCGGCGTTATGAATTTCATACGTATTCTATCTATCGAACCTTCGATTCTTATTTCCATGTTTTGTTCTCCATTTTTCGCGCCAAGAGCAAAGTTCTGCGATTACTCAGAACGCAGTAAAAATATTGTCAGTTTGGCGGATAAGAGCGTATATATGTTCCGATTTGGCATAAAATAGTTTTTATTCTTCTTTTGGCTATGTGTGCTTAATTTAGGCTTATTTGAGCGAACAAAAAGCTCTAACAAAAGGGAGAAAATGGATAAGAAATGAAGAGAATATTGGTCGTTGCAGTTGTCATCTTCTTAGCGTCAACATTGCTTTATACTCCAGCAACAAGAGGGCAGAGTTCAACTCTGGACAATACTCTGGTAGTCTATGTAGGGGCTCATCCTGACGATATAGACATAGCGATTTCTGGGTCGCTCTACAAATATGACGTCGGAATACATCCAATATTGTGGTTAATTGTTACTGATGGAGGAGCAGATATTGAGGAATATCAATATGAAAGCGATGCTTCGCGGAATTGGCTAGCCAAAGACGGGCAAGTCGCAAGTACCTGGGAAGCTCCTGATGGAAGTAATGTGACTAGGCAGTTCTATTCGGCAGACTTGGCTATAAAGAGATGCGGTGGCTATTTTGATGGACTCATTTGGAAGGAGGAGGCAGCTTCGCATAATTCTGCCTTCGGAGTTGCTTACGATTGTAGAACAAGAGTAAGCAATTTCGTTGGCGCAACCATTGAGAAAATCCAACTGAGTTACTTGGAACCGGGTAACGCCACGAATTTGTTGACGTATCCTGATGGAGCTCTGGCAAACGCGGAAAGTGCCTTCACAAATAGCATAGCGGAGAACTTGGCTAGCGAAATTGACAAGTTCGTTGAATCTAACGGTTATCAAAAGAGTCTATTGAAAATATACTCCCATGCACCTGAAGAAGTCTGTACGAATGCTAACGAACATCCGGATCATAAAG
>JBGOXQ010000219.1:0-4233 GCA_041479225.1 Bathyarchaeia archaeon | reverse complement strand
TCATAGTGGCGGAGGAAGACGGAAAAGTTATAGGCTACATAATGTGTCGCGTCGAGGTTGGCTTGTCAAACTTCGGGTTGGGCGGGTTGATAAGGAAAGGACATGTGGTTTCAATCGCTGTTCTCCCTCAAAGCAGGCGCAAAGGCGTTGCCCAAGCGTTGATAAACACGGCTAATGATGGCATGCGGTACTACAAGGCTAAGCAGTGCTTCTTGGAAGTAAGAGTTACAAATGATTCTGGTATAGCGCTTTACAAGAAACTGGGCTTTGAGGTCAGCAGGACGATTAACGGTTACTACTCGGACGGCGAAGACGCCTACGTCATGACCAAAAAACTCTAAACCTCAATGAAGTACTATTTGAAACCTATTGCTTTTTCTATTTCTCTGATTTTTCTGGGATTTAAGGACACTTCGAGACCATAACTGGTAATTTTTGGCACGACGTAACCTTGTTTTATAAGGTTTTTTAGAGCTTTCTTTGCGTCGCCGCGCAGGTGTTTTGGGAAGCTTTTTGGAATGTTGTCTTCAGAAGTATGTTTTTCTCCTATGAAATGGTGCCGATAGAGTTTCTCTAAAATGTCTACTTCAATTTTCGACAAGTTCACAGCGATGTCCTTTCCTTTCTTCAATCACGAGTTGGGTGTGTTCGCTAATAGAAGTTTTTGACATAGAAGTCAATCTATAGTGACAAAGAAACATTTAAAAGAAGACGACTCCCAGCTATTCTTGGTGACGATATGCCGAAAAAAATCGCTAACATGGGACCAGGTCCGCTGGAAAGAGCATTCGGTTCTTCGATGGCGCGTTTACTTGACTTCTTCACTATCCATGAGAGCTACGAATATTCTAAGACTGAAATAGCTGAATGCGCCGAAGTAAGCCTCCGAACGGTTCTACGTGCGCTGCCTTACCTTGAGCAGCATGAGATAGTGAAGCACACACGAAATGTGGGCAACGCGGAAATGTACCAGACCAACATTGAAAGCCCCATAATTCAGCATCTACGCAGGGCGGCACAGGCAATCGCTAAGATAGATGTAGATGAGGAACTGGAACGGCAAGGTTACAAAAAAGAAGAACAAATGGTCGAAAAAACCGAGACGGTCAAAGCCTAATTCTTACTTCTTCAGCTTCTTCAATTCTGCTTCAAGTTCCTTTATGCGTTTCTTGAGTGCTTCGTTTTCCTGTTGTAAAGCTTTGATTTTTATTGTACATTCTGCAACAGTTTTCTCTTTCTTCTCCGCGTCCTGCGCCTCTTCATCTACCCAAGGCGGAGTGCCCGCGCTGCCCCAACCCATAACCTGTCTCACCTCATAGTATTTTCTGTTTTTCACACATTAAAACCCTCCTTTTCCGTGCCCATGGCGGGTGTTCCGTGGGTGGAACACGGGTGTTCCGTAAGCAGAGCTAATAGACACTTGCATACATGAGAATTGACGAGTGAAATGCAATGAAAACCCTAACTATAATCGTATGCGCAGTGCTTTCGCTTTCGATAGGAATTGCCTGTGCTTCTCCAATGCTCATATCAGAATTGAACATTAGACCTTACCCTGGTTTGCCTGAAGGACCCAAAGCAGACTTCGCCATAAAAGTTGCCTACGCCAACTTCAGCGTCCAACCCGCCGACCCAACTGCAGCCGCGCCCAAGTGGTTGCCGAATAATTCAACCCCGAAGGCACTCTCCTACGACTTTGTGATGAACGTGACGAACCTCTCTGATAAACCTGCAACCATTATGATGCTGATTGCTTCCGCTGCGCAGAACTACACCCGAGGCACCAGCCCGTTAATTATTAATGGCGTCGTAGGTACGGAAGGCACCGTGCGGGGTGTGTATCTAGATGGCGAATTAGTTAACGTTACTTGGATACCTAATTCGGGGCTTCCTTCGGTGCCGCATCAAAACATACGTGAGTTTCCGAATTTGGGTTCCTTGCCGAATGACAGCAGTAATGCAACGTTCCCTACTGATGGCTACTGGCGTGAAGGCGTCGAAATTGCTGACATGTACATGAATGGCAACCTAACGTACACGTACATGTACATCAACGGAACTTGGACCGATGTCACGGGCAGAGTGCAGGTGCCTGACCGCGAAGACCCCTTCAGCAACATTGCATCAGGAACAAACCGGATAGTCAGCTGCATGTACATCTTCCAGAGTCCTTTGCCGCCGAACATGACTAGCACTGAAACGTACACCGACAGCAACGGGACATCCACAACAGTGACCAAACCTCTGTACCCTGCTGACACAGACCGAACAAGTGAAAATTCAGTTCCCAACTCAGATCTGGTCCATGTATACACTGGACCCGGCAAATTCAATAACACTTGGGCACCCCACGAATCACGTCTAATTAGGCTGAATGGCACAGTCATCGCTGCTAGCGCGGATGTTCTGCAGTACCTTCAAAGCGGAACAGTGGCAGTTCACATCTCTGGACAAACAATGCTTGCTAACGGCATCATAAACGGCACCCCCATGGACACATCATCGGCAATCGACATCATCCAGCAGTTTGAGATTCAACAACGCAGCAGCAGCTTCGTGTACAACAGCGTCCTACGCGCAGACCAAGTGTTTCAAGCAGACAAGTGGGGCATGGAAGTCTTCGTGAAGTCTGGGAGCTAAAGCAAGATGACTCACTTGGACTGTGGAGAGCTGGAAGGCACCACCCTCTGCGTTTATGCCTACGTTGTCAAGGAAGGCAAACCCGTAGGTCCACGTGAAGTGATGCGTGGCGCCAACCTGAACAGTCCAAGCACCGCGTATCGGCAGTTGCAGAAGCTGGAGTCGCTGGGACTCATCGAGAAGAACGTGTACGGCGCATACATAGTGAAGGAAAAAGCAAGCGTCAGCGGGCACTTGTGGATCGGCAGAAACCTCGTGCCCAGACTGATGTGCTACTCCCTCTTTTTTATAGGCATGCTCAGCGTAGAAATAGCAATTCTGACAATCCAGTTCTTCTTGCAAGGCAAAACCCCTGACTTAGCCGTGTTCTACTTGGTTCCCATAACGGGGTCATCTGCGGGTCTCTTCATGGCTGAAGGCTTGCTGCTGCGCAGAAGAAACAGACCCGAAAACTCCAAAGATGACTTGTCGGCTGAAACTTCCATTTAATTTACTATTATTCCGACAGAATGAGTTTTCATTGGCAGGGCTTGACGGAAACGTATGTGTTGTCTTTTATGCAGAATCTCCATGGCGTGTTTTTCCATTCGTCAGCATAGTCCACTCCAATCCTCGTAGTATGAACGATATCGCTTTCAGGCACAAATTCGTCGCTGTCGATGTGTAACGGCGGAGCTGTCATGTCAGCGCCGTTTTGTGTCTTCGATAAGCCCATTGCCATACAGAGCCTACTTGGTCCATTCGCCAAATTAACGACTTTGCCTTTTGCGGCTGGTCTACGTTTCATCATGACTTCTATCCCTGCAACAGGTTCCAAGGCTCTAATTAAGATGGCTTCGGGTTTTCCAGCTGTTTTCCCCGCGGTCACATTGAAGCAATAGTACATGCCGTAAATCAAATAGATGTACGCGCGCCCTTTCTCCCCAAACTGGGGTTCTGTTCGTTTCGTGCGCAAGTTACCGTAGGCGTGTGACGCTTTGTCCTCTGGTCCTATGTAAGCTTCTGTTTCAACGATTCTGCCCGCTGTTGTGCCCTCAGGGGATTCGTGAACGAAGAGTTTTCCCAAAAGCTCCTTCGCCACCGTCAACGTTTCCCGTTCATAGAACGCACGTTCCAGAATCATGCCTTAAAAGTTACGGGTTAAAGCAGATAAGCCTTGCCGCACGGCTACTTGCTCTTATTTGCCCTGACGTCAAGTTTCCGAGGCTTCCCGAAAAATGGCAGATTACCCATTTTAGCCAGAACCAAAGCGTAAACCAAATCCACCGCAAGAACTATTGCGAGCAGATTGAAACGAAGGTTTCCTGCAAGGGAGGCAGTAGTTATGAAGAACTGGTAATTGCCCACGCCTGCATTAAGATTCAACAAACCCATATACAGCATCACGGCGGTCATGGGGATAGCGGCGTAAAAGGACATTTTCTGCTTCATCCTAAACAACAAAACATAAGTCAAAATGACAGTTGGCGCATAGTAAGCGAATGCACCCAAGGCTCCCAAAGGCCAGCCTAACGGATTAATCTCTGTCGCCACTCTGGCAACATCTATCGCGTAGAATGTGGTAGCTAAGTCGAACATCCAGCACGCCAAAGC
>JBGOXQ010000218.1:0-4243 GCA_041479225.1 Bathyarchaeia archaeon | reverse complement strand
TTCTGCCTTCTGAACCAGATTATCCGTAGTATCTGAGGCTTGGGAGGCTTTTTGGCTCCTTAACTCGATTTTCTTGAAAGTCTTCCAACACAAATGCTGAGCATCGCGCAGAGTCAAAGACAAACGACTTCACCGTCAAAACAGTCAGCGACATTCGAAATATACTTTTTGACAACTCATCTAAGGTCTATTTAGAATCAAACACTGATTACTGATTCATAAGCCTTTATTCAATGTTCAAAGTTAAGTAGTCTCAGCTATCGCGATAATTGAGAAACATGGTTAATCCATCTAAAGTGAAATTAACGATGCAAAAGCCCCAAAAATTCACTGAACAGGAATTCAACGAGCTTTTTCTAGCTTCAATCGACGAAGCCTTATCTTCATTGGGAACAGGAGCAAAAACCGCCATATACTTTCACCTGGAACAAAAGTTCAACATCAAAAAACAAGAAATCCCCAGTCGCATCGATAGTTTCACGGAAGCATTGGAAAAGATTTTCGGCTTAGGCAGCAAGAATTTACAAGTAATGTTTATGGAAAAACTTCACGTAAAATTAAAGGGAAAATGCAAATCAATCAAACTTCAAGAATTCACATTCCCAAAATACGTTGAAGCCATCAAACAAACGCTTGTTATGAATGAAGAAGAGGAAAATGGAACGGGGCAAGCCGCAGGCTCCGAAGACAACAATCAAGCAGGCACGGAGAACAACTTCATTGCTCTCCTAAACCTACTCGCTGACCCGACAACAATCGTTGACGCAAAAGGGAATTTTCTCTTCATGAATTCAACGTTCGAGAAAGTCGTTGGCTTAAAAAGTGGCGAGTGGATTGGCAAATCATTCTTAGACCTGCCTAATGTCCCAAAAGCAAGCAAAGAACGGCTTGCTGGGAACTTGAAGAAGAGAAGCATGGGTTTGCCAGTTGAACCTTACGAAGTTGAAATCTTAGACAGCAATAAAGACATGAGGCAATTCGAAATAAATGCAAAAAAAATCGAATATGCCGAACAAGTTGCTGACCTCGTCATATGCCGTGATGTCACTCAACGAAAAATGCTTGAAATGAGGCTAAAGGAGTATGCCGAGAAACTGGAGTGGCTCGTAGATAAGAAATCTGGCGAAATAAAAGCGCAAGAGGAAAAACTCCGAGGCATATTCGAATCCTCCCCTGACGCCATAGTGGTTACTGACTCGAACCTAACTATTACAGATTGCAATAATGCCGCCATGAAGATGTTCGGTTACTCCTCGAAAAAAGAGGTGATTGGAAAAAGCTGCTTTGACTTCATTGAAGAAAGAGACCGTGAAAAGGCTTTGGCTTTTCAAAGACCTTTTTCTGTTGGAGCGAACAACATCAAATACACCTTGATACATAAGGACGGGCACAGGTTTCCCAGTGAATTCTCGATAAGCTCACTCAAGGACCCCTGTGGCAACCTGACAGGTTTTGTGGTAGCAGCACAAGACATAACGGAGCGTAGGAAAGCTGAAGAAGAAATCCTGGCTTCGGAGAAGAAATATCGAGAACTGGCCAATGAACTAAAGTTTGCACAGGCAAATCTGCTAAAAGAGCGAGACAGGGCACAAAACTACTTAGATGTTGCCGATGTCATGTTGGTTGCCTTAGACTCCAAAGGCAACATTGCCATGTTGAACCGCAAGGGCTGTGAAATCTTAAGCTGCAAACCCGAAGAAGTACTCGGAAAGAACTGGTTCGACACCTTCTTACCCAGGGAAGTAAGAGAAGAAACGAAAAGGGAATTTCATATTCTCCTCAAAAGAAAACAGTCTCATCCAAAGTATCATGAAAACGCCGTTTTATCCGCGAAAGGAGAGAAGCGCATTATAGCTTGGCACAACATCCTCTTGCGAGATTTAAAGGGGCAAGTAACGGGCACGTTAAGTTCAGGAGAAGACATCACTGAAAGTAAGCAGCTTGAAGATGAAATTCGGGCAAGTGAAGAAAGATTCCGCGCCATCAGCACCTCCGCATCAGACGCCATCATACTGTCAGACGAAAAAGACAAGGTTATCTACTGGAACCCAGCTGCCGAAAAAATCTTCGGCTACAAGGAAGAAGAAGCAGTCGGTAAAGAGCTATCGAAGCTATTAATTCCGCCTCAAGGCTACAAGGGTTACTTGACCTATCTTCAACGACTCAAGGGTACTCCGTTTTCCGAAAGAAACCTTGAATTCATCGCCCTCAGAAAGGATGGTTCACATTTCCCCATGGAACTTTCTCTGGCGTCTTTGAAGCTTAAAGACAAAAACTGCTTGCTGGCGATTGTTAGAGATGTTTCTGAGCGAAAGAAAATGGAGGATGCTCTTAAGCAGGACCAAGTGTTGTTTGAATCAATCTCGGATAACCTTGGCGCTGGGTTTGTAATAATCAGCAAAGATTATCATGTGTTGTATGCTAACAGATTCGTTAAGAACTACGCTGGAGATGTAGAGGGTAAATATTGCTTTGCTACGCTTAACACCTTGGACCATATATGCCCAGATTGCGGAGTTAAAAAAGTCTTCGAACAAGGAGCAATCAAAGATTCACACGAATATTCACAGATAGGAATTGACGGCAAACCGTATTTTGTGGAAATTATCGCAACGCCTCTCAAGGACAAAGATGGAAATGTCACAGCGGCACTTGAATTCGTTGTTGATATAGCTGAAAAGAAGCGCATGCAAAATGAGTTGGCGAATTATTCTCAAAAACTGGAAAAACTGGTTGCCGAAAGAACAGAATTACTAGAGCAAACTCAAGCAAAACTCGTAAAGTCCGAAAGGCTTGCAGCTATTGGCGAATTAGCAGGAATGGTTGGGCACGACCTCCGCAACCCATTAACAAGCATTAAAGGAGCAACGTACTTGCTGAAAGCCAAGTACTTCACGGGGCTAGACGCAGTAGGCAAAGAAATGTTGTCAACAATAAATGACAGCATCGAATACAGCAACAAAATAATCAATGACCTGCTAGATTACTCCAGAGAAATAAAACTGGAACTTTCAGAAACTACTCCGAAGACAATGCTTAAAATTGCCTTAGCTCTCATGGAGATTCCAGAAAAAATCAAAATCTTGAACAAGATGGAAGACGCGCCTAAATTAAGAGTGGACACGGGAAAAATGAGCAGGGTCTTCGTGAACGTCATCCGCAACGCGTTTGACGCCATGCCTCAAGGCGGAACTTTGAAAGTAACCAGCAGAGAAGCGAAAGACAGTTTGGAAATTATCTTCGAAGACACAGGCATAGGGATGAAGCAAGAAACGCTAAATCAACTTTGGACTCCTCTCTTCACGACTAAAGCGAAGGGCATGGGCTTCGGGTTGCCCATATGCAAACGCATAGTGGAAGCGCACGGCGGAAGAATCTCTGTTAAAAGCAAAGTCGGCAAAGGCACCACGTTCACCGTCACAATCCCAATTAATCCCAAACCAGCACCGGAAACCGATGATATTTGGGTAATCAACGACCCAGCATTGCTAGAGAAAATCACAACTAGATAACGGTCAACATGCTTCCCAAAATGTTATGCATATAATCTCAAAGTCACAATACATCAACAACCAAGCGTAACGCCAGGCGGAAATACAATTTATAAGGCAGCACACTAAACTTTTCTCGTTCAAGGAACCTTATTTATGGTGCTTAGTTTGGGTCACCTTTCTCGAAACCAAAAGAAAATTCTCCAAAACCTCGAGATAAAACCCGATATGACCACTAGAGAACTCGCAGAAATGGTTTTTGGAAAAATCATAGATTACAAGACAAAAGAGTACGCTTCAATTTATCGTAGCTTAATTTCCCTGGAAAAGCAGGGGCTCATACAAAGAGTGCACGTTCAGTTGAAATGGCGCCGAGCGGAAATAAGTAATACGAAGGGACAAAATTAGGGAATTATCTCGCAGCCATTGTATTTGAGGTATTCAAAGTCGCTTAAGCTAACTTTTCCGTCGTAAATGAGCTGCCTTATCCTGGGAAGCTGAGTCTCCACGGCTTTCACCAGGCTTTTCACGGTTTTGCAAACCTCTGCGTATGCTTGGTTGCTCCAGCGCTTGGTGATGTTCGCGTATAGGCATCGTCCACCGCAAACGCCGAGGATTTCGCATTCCGTGCAAGGCGAGTCGTTCACGAGAACTTTTCCCAGCCTCAAAGGGTCTGCGTCGCCAATGTTGCCGAGATAATATTTCTTCATGCCCCACATGGTTGGGCACGGAATTATGTAGCCGTCTGTCTG
>JBGOXQ010000217.1:0-4250 GCA_041479225.1 Bathyarchaeia archaeon | reverse complement strand
GACAACTGCCATTTTGCCCTCGTTATCCATCATGGTGACCTCGTTGATGCCTTTCTGCACTCTGCGTCCCATGGTGCCTTCAATCTGGTAACTCACAAAGATTATCGTGTTTTTGTCGTCGTCGGCCCAGTTCTTGAAGTATTCAATCACTGGTCCACCTTCAAGCATGCCTGAAGTCGCCAAGACGATACAAGGTTCACCTTCAATTATGCCTTGCCTGATGCTTGGATGCTCCACAATGGTGAAGTAGTCACTCTGGAACGGATTCACTTCCTCATGCAGAATGCTATGCCTGACTTCCCGGCCGAGATACTCAGGGTAAGCCGTGTGAATTGCCGTGGCTTCGCTGATCATGCCTTCTATGAACACTGGCGCTTCTTTCATCATGCCGCGTTTCATGTAGCCGTCGATGATCAGCATGATTTCCTGGGCTCTGCCTACAGCGGGCACGGGGATGAGCACTTTGCCTTTGCGTTCTAACGTGTCGTTTATTACTCGCGTCAACCGCTCTTCCGCTTCAACGCGAGAAGGCATCACATCGTCGGGTCCGCCATACGTGCTTTCGGTGATGACGGTTTCAACACGGGGAAACTCATTTGCCGCTGCTTCAAGAAGCATGGTGCGGGCAAACTTGTAGTCGCCAGTGTAAACAATGTTGTGTAAGCCTTCACCTATATGTAGGTGCGCCATGCTTGAGCCCAATATGTGGCCTGAGTTGTGCAGAGTTAAACGGATATCTGGCGCGATGTCCGTCACCACACCATAACGCAGTGGAATCGTGTGCAAAACGCATTCGCGCACATCTTTTTGATCGTAATATGGCGTGACGCCTTGTTTGCCTGCCACATCCAAGTAGTCCAACTGCAACATGGTCATAAGGTTTGAGGTTGGCGCGGAACAGTAAACTGGACCATCATAACCGTACTTATACAGGAACGGCGTCAAACCGCAGTGGTCCAAATGAGCATGAGTGATAACGACAGCATCCAAATTGTCTATCTCGAACTCAGGCGAGTCAAACCGCGGAAAAGACTCAAAAGGACGCTGCGAACCAGGGTTAATTCCGCAGTCGAGGAGGACGCTGCTTTCGCGGGTCTTAACTAGAAAAGCTGAACGCCCCACTTCTTGCGCTCCGCCTAGCACGGTTAATCGGACATCGCCGACATCGAAGGTTTTGGGTCTGAAGATGCGTTCGCCTATGGTACGGAGTATGCGTTCGCGTTCTTGGCTTTCCGAGTGCAAGTAATGACGCATGTTAGTAACTATTTTGGATTTTATGGGTGGACTACGCAGAACATGTGGGCGCCACTTAGTTTTCCTTATTATCTCCTGCAGGACTATGCCATTTCTTCCGATGACTAATCCGGGTTTCTTGGTTTCGATGATTATTTCGCCAAGGCTTGGGTCGAAGTTAATGTCGGTTATTTCAGCTTCTTTGGCGATGAGTTCACGCGTGATTTTTTCTGCTTCTGCCTCAGGAAGTCTCACGGATGGGTCTGGTCGGATGACGATTCGTTTTCGGATTACGCCGACGATTTCGGCTATGACGCCGCTTTGTTCAACTAGAATTTCGGGTTTTTTAGTGTAAACTGAGAGCATCGGTCCCTCGTATTCAATGCGAGTGACTTCTGCCTCTTGGGGAACGTGTTGAAGAATATACTGGCTTATTTCGATTTTGTCTTTGTCTTGTTGGGTTCGCGCCAAAAATTTAACTTCCCTTTGATAGGAGGTCACGTTTCTCCGCGTCCGCGAGTTCGCGGTAACCCTTGCTGTCAATCACTATGATGTTGTAGTTGTTGCCGCTTGCTACGTCGCGTTTCATGGCTGCGTTTACGGCTCTTGCGATTATAGGTAAAGCTTCGTGCACCGTCATGCTTTCTTTGAACTTGTCTTCCAAAACTCCCAAAGCTAAGGGGGAACCTGAACCTGTTGAAGTCACTTTTTCCTCGGTTAGGCTTCCGAAGGGGTCCAGCGCGAATATGTGTGGACCTGTTTCGTCTACGCCGCCTAATAGGATTTGCGCCATTAAACCTCTTGCGTTGAATAGCAGGTTGCTTGTAACTCTTGCTGCAGAGCTGATTGGCATGGGCCTGTTCAGGTTTATCTTATATAATTGTGCGTTGGCGGTGATTATGTCGATGACTTTCTGTGCGTCAGCAACGGAGCCGGCGATGGTCATGCCTATGTGGTCGTCTATTTTGTAGACTTTTTTGCCTTGTTTGTGGGCTACAAAATAACCCATAGTTACTCTTGTGTCTGAAGCCAAAATTACGCCGTCTTTACAGACGACGCCGATTGTGGTTGTTCCTTTTACCATTAATTTGCTAGCAGCATCATTTTGTGACATATTGTTTTGTCTCCCTAAAACTGAACGGGGAATCCACGTTTGGAATTCCATCTATAGGAAGTAGCGTATTGTATTCACTCCATGGGATTTATTAATATTACGGTGAACAAAAAGTGACTAACACTTTCCTTTGGACGATAACCGCGCATAATTTGGAAAATCTTCAGCAGTCGCCAATCTGCATACCGCATGATCGACAAGCGGTTGCAGTTTTGAGTTCGCAAAGTTTTAAACTCTAGATGCTATGAAGCTATATACTACGAGTAAGACAGGGAAACAACTTGCCTTCAGATTACCATTACATGCAGCTTCCACGAGAGGTCATTGTTGGAAAAGGAACCCTCAAATGCGTTCCCGAAGTAGTGAAAAGGCTAAACCTCAAAGGCTCTGCACTAATTGTCGCGGGACCTAAAAGCTGCGAAATCGCAGGCAATACCGTGCGTGACCTTCTGGAGGAAGCAGGCTTGAGCGTGGATACATTTTTGGTGGAGACAGCCACAATTCAAGATGTTCAGGCTGTTGAAGAGAAGATAATGAACTGCAAGCCGCAGGTGCTTTTCGGAGTCGGGGGCGGAACCAAAATTGACGCTGCAAAACTCAGCAGCGCCAACAAAGGTGTACCATTCATCAGCGTGCCCACCACGGTTAGCCACGACGGGATAGCCAGTCCATTGGCTTCGATTAAGGGTTTTGGCAAGCCATATTCTGCCATGGCGCAGTCGCCTTTAGCTATTATTGCGGATACTAACGTTATTTTCCAGGCTCCTTGGCGCAGCGTCGTCAGTGGTTGCGGGGACGTTTTGGCTAAGTTCACTGCCGTGAGAGATTGGAGGTTGGCTCACATGGATAAGGATGAATATTATGGTGAGTATGCTGCCAGTCTTGCTTTGATGAGTGCTACGTTGATTGAGGAAAACGCGGTTATCATTCGGCAGGGGAATGAAGAAGGGACACGCATGCTTCTGGAGGCGCTGATAAGTTGCGGCGTAGCCATGAGCATCGCGGGAAGCAGCAGACCTTGCAGCGGTTCGGAGCACTTGTTTAGTCACGCGTTAGACATTGTTAAACCTTCTAAAGCCATGCATGGCGAGCAATGCGGCGTGGGCTCTATAATTATGACTTGCTTGTATGGTGGAAACTGGAAGCGAATCCGAGACACGCTGAAGTGTGTAGGTGCCCCAACGACGGCTGCAGAGTTAGGAGTGGAAGATGCGGATGTAGTGAAGGCTTTGAAGCTTGCCTCAACACTTAGACCTGAACGGTACACGATTTTGCAGAAATTAGGCTTGGATTATGAGGGCTGTGAGAAAGTAGCAAGAGCCACTGAAGTAATTAAGTAGGTTAGAAAGAAGAAAAAGACTGATTATGTTTAGCTTTCTGGTTTGGTTTCGGTTTCTGGCTTAGCTTCAGCTGCTGGTTTTGCCTCAGGGGGTTTTGCTTCGGCTGGTTTCGGTTGCTCAACTGCTTTGAAGGTTTCGATGAATTTTATGGTGGTTTCAGGGAAGAATTTTTGCAGGTCCATTGCGATTCCGCGTTTAGCGATTTGTACGCCTTCTACGTAGAATGTATCTTCAGGCATGTCGATGGTTACTATTTTGTCGTTTAGTGTGAATTGGAATTTGGATTGTTCCACAACGGGGATTCTGCGGTGAATTAGCGCGGCGATTTTTTCCTCGTTTGCATCAAGTTTCTTTTCCACGGTTACATCGTAAACCAGAGTTTTTCCTGCCAAAGGCGCATTGAAATCCAGTAGCGCTCTGCCTGCACCCATGCTTCGGATGGTAGCGTTTTTTCCGCCGAATTCTATACGCGCGCCGATTCCGGCGTTAATGCCTTTCTCTGCTAGTTTTTTCATGGAGACGAGTTTGGTTTTTTCTGGGTCTCTGGCTCCGAAGGCTTTGTC
>JBGOXQ010000216.1:0-4306 GCA_041479225.1 Bathyarchaeia archaeon | reverse complement strand
TTCATGGCGGTTTCTCATAACTATCATGCCTAAATCGTGGAAAATGCTTCCCAGAACTACTACGACTTCTGCGTCTTCGTTTTTCATACCGTAGTCTTTGACGATGCTGGGTTTAACTTGCTTCTCAATGAGTATCCGCAGAAGTTTCAGGGAGAGGTTGGCGACGATTTTGACGTGTGTTGGACCATGGTCGGTGTAGCCCATACGTTCAATAGCCATGACGTTGGAGCATCGCCAGTAAGTAACGAGTTTCTTGTCTTGGCGAACTTGATCCATGACTTGTTTGAGTTTGGGGTTATCTCGATAGGGTATGTTGAAGTAGTATGACATGATAATCGCCCAGTGAAATTTCTTTGTAAACCTATTGGCTCTTCAGGAAAATTAAAACCTACCTGTTCAAATAAACCTTGTCTTCAACTCACTGAAACACAGTGAAATTGAATGAGCAGGCTTTTAAGTAAGATTTTGCAATTCTCTTCAAAAGAGCATTCCAAGAGATGTTGTGATGGGAAAGAAGAAAGTGCTAAGTGAAGGCGAAATCCACGAAATGGTCTATCCTTCACAAGGCGAACTTCTAGGCGTAGTCACCAAACTCCTCGGTTTCGACCGCATCATGGTTAAATGCCAAGACGGCAAAGAACGCCTCTGCCGTATCCGTGGCAAAATGAAAAGACGCGTTTGGATACGCGAAAACGACGTCGTTTTGGTTTCGCCGTGGGATTTCCAGACGGATACCCGCGGGGATGTGACTTGGCGTTATACGCATGCGCAGGCTGAAACGTTGCGCCGAAAAGGCTACTTGACCGTTTAGCTTCTTTCCCCCAGTTTTGTTGTCCTTTACAATCTGTTTTTCTTGTCTTAGGGTTTGAGCATTTAAATATCTCGCGAAGAATTGAATTTGTGAACACTATGTCTTCCAAAAGAGCACGTGACAAATCTGAGCGTCTAGAAAAAAGGCTGGAAAGAAGAGACAAAATGCTTATCAACGACTCCACCCACGACAGAGCCACGATAGAAGAGGTTTTCGACCAGTCCACACGCATGGTACTTTATAGCTTCATGACAAGCGGCATATTGGATGAAATTCACGGCGTCGTAAGCGCAGGAAAAGAAGCACGCGTCTACTGGGGTAAAACCAAAACAGGCGAAGAACGCGCCGTCAAAATTTACCTCACTTCTTCAGCTGAGTTCAAGAAAGGCATGGCCATGTACATTGAAGGTGACTACAGATTCAAGAACATTAAGCGTGACACGCGTTCCTTGATTTCCACGTGGGCGCAGAAGGAATTCCGCAATCTAGACGCTGCTGACAAAGCGAAGGTGCGTGTGCCTAAGCCCATTGCGGTGGAGCGGAACGTGGTTGTTATGGAGTTTATCGGTAAAGACGGCGTGAGCGCGCCGAGCTTAAAGGAGATTAATCCAGAGGACCCTGTGAAAATGTATAAGCTGCTTTTGACTTTCATGAAGAGGCTTTATACGAAGGCGGATCTTGTTCACGGCGACTTAAGCGAGTACAACCTGATGATTTGGAAGGGCAAGCTGGTGATGTTTGACATGTCGCAGTCCGTTCCTAGGTCGCATCCGCTTTCGCAGTTCTTATTGAATAGGGACATCACGAATGTGAATAGGTTCTTTAGTCGCATAGGAGTAGAGGTCATGTCTAACGAAGAAGTTTACAGGCAGGTTACCAGTAATGTCTAAGCCCAGTGCTTTTGTGCGAATTCCCAAAGAGCGCGTTGGCGTCCTCATCGGTCCAGAGGGCAAAGTGAAACGCGACATCGAAGAAAAACTGCTGGTTGAGTTGAATATTGAAAGTGAAGCAGGCGGAGTAGAAATAACGCTGAACGATAAGGCTGAGGACCCATCGGTGCTTTTCAGAGCCAAAGATGTGGTGACGGCTATTGGTAGGGGTTTCTCGCCCGATGAAGCTTTTCGCTTAATCCGCAACGAGGACACAGTGTTTGACTTCATAGATTTGCGCATCATTTTCGCCAGGTCTGAATCTGACATTAGGCGTGTTAAGAGCCGAATCATCGGCATGAACGGCAAAACTCGGCGGACAATTGAGGAGTTAAGTGAAGCTGACGTGGTGATTTATGGGCACACTGTGGGCTTCATTGGGACTTTTGAGCAGGTGGATACTGCGAGGAACGCGGTGCAGATGATTATTCAGGGCAGTCAGCACCACACGGTTTACAGTTACCTGCAGAAGAAACGCCGCGAAATGAAGAAAGAGCAGCTTGAGCTTTGGGAGAAACCTGAAAGCGAAAAATAAACTCAAGTTACGCTGGCACCTACTGCTCTGCAGACTCTACCCCCCCTCTATAAATAGAATGAATCTTGAGTTGAATTTGTGTTTCATTAAGCGCCTATGAACTTACGGATTATGTTGTTGCTCCGTACAGGTCTAACGTTACCGTGATGTTAGTTGTTGCCGCGTTTGTCTGAGCCGTTACAAGCACTGCCCACAGAACGTTCTGCGAGGGATACTGCGAAATCACATCTATCTCGCTCAGCCACAAGTCCGAAGTGCTGTTGAAAGATTTTTCGATGCCGCTTGACCGCGAATGGTCAATGAATTCGAAGACAAACTTGACAGTGACGTTTTCGCCGCTGCTGAATGCGCCTTGCACGTGTATTTGTGCCTTGAAATCCGCGATTGTGAGTGGGTCGTTGCTGAAAATCATCGCCTGCCCCTCTGTTCCGTTTACTCCAACGGCTACGGGTATGTTGTCTCTTTGGAAGAGTCCGCCCAGCCCGTAAATCCATTTATCAAACGGATTGTAGACTCTGGCTGTGTATGTTCCCAAGAAGCTGTTGGCGCCTGCGAGGATAGGTGCCCAGTAGTTGGGGTCAGGTGTGTCTACGTTTATGGCGTAAACCTGCTCAGGAGTCGTTGCGAAGGATTCGAAAACCACGCCTGAAAGCGTTGTCTGCTTCATGGTGCCTCTCAACAAAATTCCAGTCTGGTTGTGTTCCTGTCCATATTCGCCTTGCCATATTCTGACGTTCTGCATCTGGCTGTCACTGAATTGCGCTCCTGACTCAACCAATATGCCCACGGAATTGTCTTGAAGGTTGAAGTAGCATCGGCTTATCTCGGTATTCGCATAAGATCCCGTTGCGTTGCCTATGGGTGTTCTGAAGACTATGCCTTCTTCGCAGTTGATGAAGTGGGTGTTCTCTATTTTTGTCCCTTCACTCCAAGTTGCAGTGCTGGCTAGCTCCAGCGCGGTTTGGCTGTTTTCGAAAGTCAGGTCGGTTATGGTTGTTTTGAAGGAATCCTCAATACGAACAGTGCCGTCAATTACGTCGAGCCCTGAAAGAGAATTATACTGTGATAGGATGAAGTTGTCGCCTTTGATGACTATTCTATATCCTGAACAGTTTAAGACTGCGCCGTCGCTAACTATCTGCGCATTCTTCTTGTTGTGAAGTACAATGTCGGAGGTTAGCGTGTAGGTGCCCTGTTTGATGTAGATGTTGTTTCCTCCAGCAATGGCCGAATTAATGACATACGAGGCGTCAGATGAAGTGTAGTCGATTGCTCCTGTGGTGCCGTTTCGTGCTTTCACAGTGGTGCCATCCAGGAAAACTACGTAGTCGTAAGTGGAATTATTCTGAGAAAACTGGCTTGCCTGGTCACGCGAGACAAAAATCAAAACCGTATTGAACACAGACAAAACTAAGACAACAATCAAGACTGCAGTTGCGGCGCGGTTGGAAAGAGCCAGTTTCATATCTATTCGTTCCTGAAGCAATCACTGTAAGAGCAGGATACGTTAAATAAAGTTTCCATAAACTAAGCGAATTAATAGAGACACCACAAAAACATGAATTCTACAGGAAAAACCTTCTGCAGGAATCGCAAATATTCTTGTTGGTATTTGAATTTGTATTCTTATTCTATCCTTTTCTTGAGCACCGCAGTAGCTATCAAAAGAAATACAACAGTAAACACGAATAACGCGCCAATATCGATGAGGTAACTGCCAGTAACTGTAGAACTAGATATGCAATTACGAAGAGCCTCAACTGAGTACGTCAGCGGAAGAAAACGAGAAACAACCTGCAACCCGAGAGGATAAGTCTCCAAAGCGGCAAATGTTCCTGAAAGAAAAGTCATCGGAAACCTCAAAAAGTTAGCGTACATCTGCGCATCGGGAACCCACTTTGCATAAACAGAAGTTATTATCCCAAGCGCCGAAAACGCCATCGAAGCAAAAGCAATTGCCACTATGGCAAGCAATGGATTCAGAACAGTTACACCTGAAAAAACAGCCAAGGGAAAAATTGTGACGCCAGC
>JBGOXQ010000215.1:0-4342 GCA_041479225.1 Bathyarchaeia archaeon | reverse complement strand
CGTTTTGCCAAGAGTTCCCATCACGGTTTTCCTGTTGCCTTCCCAACGCAAGTAAACAAAATCCGCCGTAACCTCGTTGACTTGCGGCATTTTGGCAGTGTCAACCCATGCCAACGCCACATCATGCTCTTTCAGAAGGGCATAGAAGCTTTCGTTCAGCAACGATTTGTTCCGCACCTCCACAACGTAACGCCGACCCTTAGGCAAAGCCTCAAGATAATCACGCAGCAAAGGAAGATGTTCTTGTCTGAACATGGGCGGAAACTGCAGCAGCAACGCCCCAAGCTTCTTGCCTAAAAGGTCTGCACGGTCTAAGAAGATTTGGGTTTCTCGCTCGCAGTCTTTCAGCATCTTCACATGTGTTATGAATTGAGGGAACTTCAACGAGAAAACAAATCCTTCAGGCGTCTGGGCTTTCCACTCAGCGACGGTGGATTCGCGGGGGATTCGGTAGAAAGTGCTGTCAACCTCCACCGAACCAATCCTGTGTGCATAGTAAGCGAGAAAATCTTTAGTCGCCAGTTTTTCAGGGTAGAATACGCCTTTCCAGAAGCCGTAACTCCACCCCATAGTGCCGATGTGCAGGTTCGAGGTCACTCTTTTGCTTTGAGCATCAACCAATTCTTGTCGCCTCCCCGTTTCAGCGGCACAAGCACATAGCAACCTTTGAGTTTCTTGCCTTTCAGCGTGACTTCAATCATTTTTTTGTCCCAGACTTTGGGTTCGTAGGTGCCGTTGTCCCAGATTATCACTTTGCCTGCGCCATACTGTCCTTTGGGGATTTCGCCTTCAAACTTCGCGTAATCAAGTGGGTGGTCTTCGGTTTCCACGGCTAAACGCTTGTCTTCCGGAGTTTCAGGGATGCCTTTTGGGACTGCCCAGCTCTTGAGGACACCGTCACGCTCCAGCCTAAAATCATAATGTAGCCTTCGTGCGTGATGTTCTTGGACTACGAAGATTTTGCCTTCTCCTTTCTCCTTCTCTTCGCTCCCTTTTGGCTCAGATGTGGCTGTGAAGTTGCGTTTCGCATGGTACTCTTCAAGCGGTTTATCACCGCCAAGCTGGTCTATTGTGCATTCTTTGGGAGATTTGTCGCTTCTAAGCTGAAGCAACCGCGGCATCCGCAACCTCCCATCCTTCGTGACCACTTGATAGCCAACTTCGCACACGAGCTCCGGCTTCAGCCACCTGACTTCGCCGATGACATCCGCTTCAAACGGAGCCGCATCAGTTTCCAATTTCTGAAACGCGTCTGATAGCGCTTTAAGCATGTCCTGGGAGAACCCCGTGCCCACCTTGCCTATGTACACGGGCTTGCCTTCGTCATTGTAGAGGCCGAGGAGCAAAGCGCCGAAAGTGCTTTTTCTAGCCCCCGTACCTTTAGTGTAGCCGAAAATTACGCAGTCGCAGCTGCGGAGTTTCTTGATTTTCAGCCAGTTCCCACTTCTTATGCCAGGCTCGTAACGGCTGTCTTTTTTCTTCGCCATAACTCCTTCCAACCCTTTGTCCAGAATTGCCTTGTAGTATGCTTCGCCTCGCTCATCCACAAAGTCCGCCAGCAAAATGTGTGCGCCTTCTTTCACCGTTTCTTTCAGGATTTTTTTCCGCTCTGTCAACGGTAAGTCAATGAGTGGTTTTCCTTCTTTTTCCATAATGTCAAAGACAACGTAAATCGCGGGTAAGCGTTTGCTTTGGAACTCCATGTCTCTTGGCGACGCAGTTCTGCTCCGTTCAAGCAGGGCTTGAAAGTCCACTTTGCCCTCGTTGAAGATAAGAATTTCTCCGTCCAGAACCACGTCGCGGGCTTGTTGTTTGATGTCTTCCAGTTCTGGAAAGTTGCTTTTGAGGTCTTTGTTGTTGCGGCTCCTTAGGCTAAACTCTTCATTTATGTATGCGATAGCTCGGAAGCCGTCCCATTTTATCTCGAAAATCCAGTCTTTATCCGAGAAGGGTTTGTCTGCGACGCGAGCAAGCATGGGCTTGTAGCGGTGTTGGCTCATTTGTTCTCCAGCTGCTTCAGCGTTTCCCTCAGCGCCACCATAAGTCCTTTGACTTCTTCCTGTGGCGGCTTCTCCACGGTTATGGTTTCGCCTTTCAGCTTCTTTTCGATGAGGGCTTTGACTTTTTCCCGGTAAGTGTCCTCGTACTCGGCTATGTCGAATTCGCCTGAAAGGTCCGTGACAATCTTCACAGCCAAGGCCAATTCCGCTTTTTCAGGCTCCTGTAGCTCTTTTGCTTCTTCAAAGTCCTGCGGGTCCACAACATCGTAAGCGTAGCGCATCGTGGTCAGGACCAACGTGTCTTTGTAGGCATGCACGAGTGCGGGGTATTCTTTGGTGCGCAGCGTTATCTTTCCCGCTCCTGCTTTGCCCATTTTCTTCAATGCCGCAAGAAGCAGGCTATAGGCGTCTTTGCTTTTGTCTGGCATGAGCGCGTAAGAACTGTAGAAGTAAATGGGGTCCACGCTGAAGTAATCCACGAATTTGCTTATGCGTATCCGCTTGTCCGACTCAGGTCTGACGGCGTCGAGTTCTTCTTTGCCGAAGATAACGAACTGGTTTTTGGAGAATTCGTAGCCTTTCACAACCTCCGGCCATGGAACGACTTTGTCGTCTTTAGTGCAGACTTTCTGGTATTTCAAGGGCTGGTTGTCTGTTTTGTGCAGGAAGTGGAAGCTGACGCCTCGGTCGTAAATCATGGGGTAAAGCTTCACGGGAACGTTAACTAAGCCTATGGTTAGGCTGCCTGTCCACATGGGTCTTTTTGAGGCTGGTGCCTTAGGTTTCTTTTCAGCCTTCTCGGATTTCTTTTCAGGTTTCTCTAGTTTCGACAAGTTTAAAGTGCCTCCAGTTTTTGTCGGTTCAAGAAAATGTCTTTCCATGGGTCTCCTTTGAGACTTGGTATTGTAGAAATATTGAACTCGGCTGGTTTTAACTCTTTCTTAACTTGGCTCCATTCAAGCGGAGTGGAAACCGTAGCTTCTTCCGTCACTCGCAGGCTATAAGGCGAAACCATGGTTCGCCCGTGACTGTTCTGCGTATAATCCACGAAAACTTTGTCTGGCTTTTTGGTGTCCACAAACTCAGAGACCACTTTGTCTGAGTCTTTGGCTAACTGCTTCCCAACGCTGTGAACAAATGCTCTTGTTTCATTAAACGTGTACTCTCGTCTTATGGGGATAAGTACATGCAAACCTTTCTTGCCTGAAGTCTTCACAAATGATTTGAGGCTTAACTTGTCCAGTTTCTCTTTCAGCAGAAGCGCCACTTCCACGGCGTCGCCGATTGCCGCTGGCGGCTCAGGGTCAATGTCGAAGAATGCGAAGTCAGGTTTCTCTCGGTCGTCCATTCTGGATAGGGGCATGTGGATTTCAATCGCCGCCAAGTTTGCTAGCCAGATGAGCGTGTCTAAGTCGTTGCAGATGATGTAGTTCACGTAGCGCTTCGCTGTTACCGAGTACAAGCGGACCGTTTTCACCCAGTCAGGCATGCCCTGCGGAGCATCTTTTGCGTAAAAGCCCTCTTTGTTTATGCCTTCAGGGAACCTTGTAAGAACCAGCGGTCTATCCGCCAAGAAGGGCAGCATTTTGGGCGCCATTTTGATGTAGTACTCGATGAACTGGGCTTTGGTGACTTTCAGTTTCGGATATAAGATTTTGTCGAGGTTGCTGAAGCTGACTTTGGTAAGTTTCTCAGCCATGTTAAGGGTCACCAAAACGCAAAGCGCAATCAATCATAAAGAAGGATTGAGCATGAATTTAAACAAAACTGCCTAAAAGTTTATGCTGGCTCAGTCTTTCTGTTAAACTTATATCTATTAGACCCAATAGTATTCTGGTGCTTGGGTTGAGCCAACTTAATCCCAAAACCATTTTCATTTATGAACTGGTCGGCATGGTTTTCATAATCTTTCTCGGCAGCGCCTTACACTTCACATTCGACTGGTCAGGCAGACAGCCAATTGTTGGTGTGTTCTCAGCTGTGAACGAGAGCGTTTGGGAGCATCTGAAACTGGCCTTCTGGCCCGCGTTGTTCTATTTACTTATTGAATATGCTTTGCTGAGGAAGCAGGCGGCTAACTTTTTTTCCGCAAAAACGATAGGCGCGTGCCTAATGATAATCCTGATTCCTGCAGTTTTCTACTCTTACACCGCGGTAACTGGCAAAAGCATCTTCGCCATTGACATCTCCACTTTCATCATCGTCGTCATAATTGGGCAGTTAGCGAGTTACAAACTGCTTGTGGGCAAGGCGTTGCCGAAAAAACTCAACTTAATAGCCATTGGAGTCCTGGTGCTGCTGGCGCTTGCGTTCGCGTTGTTCACTTTCTATCCGCCTCAACT
>JBGOXQ010000214.1:0-4355 GCA_041479225.1 Bathyarchaeia archaeon | reverse complement strand
TTCATAGTATTGTAGACAACAACCTTGCAGATTTTGAGTTTTACAGTCCCGCTCTAGCTCAAGCGTTATTGTTGGCAACGGACAATTCCTCGGAGAACAAAACTCTCAGGGGGATGGCTACCTCATGGCTTAAGGGCGAACAAAAGTATGTTACCGAACTTAGAGAAATGAGTATTTTTGACAAAACGTCGAAATCGATTCTCGATGTTTCGACCAACAAGGTGTTGTACTCAATGAAGGACTTAATACAGCATCTGGGTCACAAGGGATTGCTAGTTTCAATAGACGAAATAGAAAAAGCTGGAGAATTGCCAGTTGTGAAGGGGCGAGAAACACTCTCCGTTATTCGTGACTTAATAAACATCCTTACGAGCGTAGATTCTCTTCCGTTGAAGAGAGGAACCATGAAAGGGCTGTTCATAGCCTATGCCGTGAGTACATTCTATTTGGGCTATAGCGGGGTAATCGAAGTGGGTGACGTTGACTTCAAAGCTGCAGCGGACAAGTATGGCGCTCCAAAAGTTACGATTCAGGAAATGCCTCGTTTGAGTACAATGTTGCGAGATTCAGGGGCACTGGTTTCTGCTGATTTCAGTTCGATAGATGACTTGAAAGCAATAGCACGCAAAATCATTCCGTGCTATGGATGTGCTACATCTAACAAAATACCAATCTCCGCGGATGAACTAGCAGAACAGGCATTTGAGGCAACAAATGATTTTCTCGCACGACCCAACGTCATGGCAATGGTAAAGATACTGGAGAAGCTACCAAAGTAGCCGCATTTTTGCTTATTACTTCCGCTTAGTAACTCTTCATGCGATATCTGACAGCTTCACCAGAGATTATTCTGAACAATTCATCGGGTTCTGCAAGAACGGTTTTGCACTTCTCGCATTTCTGAGTCTTAGTTGAAAGGTAAGACTTAATGAAAACTTGAGCTTTAGGCTCTGAAGTTTCAGGGCTAAACATAGCTAACTCTACTTCTATCTCGTTCCAGCCGTTGCATTTTTCACACTGGATTCTGAGTTTTGTATACATGGAAATTTAGTATAGATAAGTTTGTCTCTTAAGATTTATCCCCGTCAAATGGAGTTAAATTGAATTTCCTCACCTTTCTCTAAATCTTCCTCGGAAACAAAACCAAGCTCAATAGACCCTAAACTCCTGAAGAGACTATCAACAAATTGACAAACAGTAACGCACTCAAGATAACCCGAACCCTCTTTAAAACTAAATATGCCTACATTATAAACACACATCAAATCATCGCCCACTTTTACCGCTTGAAAAGCGATGACATAAGGAAGAGTAAACAAGCCATTGCGCTCAACAAACTTAGTACAAACTCTATCCAACTTAATCTTGTCCCATTCACGTTTGATTCTGCGTCTAAATTGGCGATTCATGGCTACCGCTAACCGCCTTTAAACTTCCTTTCAACAACAATCTCCCAAAGCGGTTCACCATCATCATCAAACATATTCACTGTATCTCCGCGCCGAGAAATCAACAGCTCAGAAAAAACACCCAAATATCGAATGCGAACTAATTCAGACGCGCAGAGAGGACACTTATGCTTAATGCCAACATCCTTTCCATTAATCAACTTCAACTTTCTGTACGAGCAAACGCCAAACCAAGTTGCCGCATGAGACTTCTTAGCACCCCGACGAATAGAGCAATGGTTGAGTTGGTACCAGCAGGTTCCGCCTACAGTTTTGCGCTTCTCTAGGACTTTGACAACCCAGCCATCTTTCTTGTTCTCAATTCTGGTGACCCCTTCAAAGCCTTTGCATGCATAACAGTCCGCGCCCTTGCATGTCCTGCATTTACCATAACCCTCGCCACCAACAAAGCCAAGCACGTGGAAGTGCGGGTTCCACCGCCAACCAAAAGGAACACCGTTACGCGCAGACTCTCGCCTATTGGCATAACGAAACCCGTGGAAAATCATGGAGCCACCAATAATTCCGCGATTAGCCATAATCCTGACAGCTTTCTTGCGCAAAGCCTCAAGACTCAAACCATAATCTTCACTTCGAACGCTCACCACTATGTGTTCAACAGGAAGACCCACTTGCTTGGAAGACTCTTTCAAACGCCCCTCCATACGAAAAGCCTCTCGCACCGCCCAACCAAACTTAAAACATTTTGGACAAGTTGGCTTGTCGCACGAATTATAAACAGGCTTGACAAAAACAGAATCCTTCTTTAAAGTCTCAAAAAACCACCGCACTTGATTATGCAAATCAACATTCAAACAACCCATAAACTGCTTAAAGGTACCACATTTCTCATTCGTCTGTTCTCCATGTCCAACAAGTTCATTATCACCATAACTCCAAAACTCATTTCGAACATCCGTTTTAGCCCCGAAATCAAAACTCTGCTCATAATCAAGCCAAGCCTTCTGCTCTTCCGCTTTATTGAACGGTTTAACCATATGTCATCAAATCCTGAGCAAAATCTTATTTGAGAGTGAAGATATAGCTTCAGTGTGGCAATATTGCAATATTGCAATTACACACGAAAGGAAAAGCTATAATGAAAACACTGGGCATCCTTACAGGAAGACAAAAAGAATACAACACCAAAGTGTTAACCCTTCTTTACGATAACAAGCCACTGTCAGCATGGGAACTAACAGCCAAAATCAGAAAGGTTGGCAGAATAAGCCTTCATGCAACCTTGAACAAAAGACTAAGACAACTTGAGAAAAAAGGCTATGTACGCAGAGAGAACAAAAAATGGTATTTACGATTCAAAGGTATAATTGCGGTTTTGCTGATTCAAAACAAGCCTAAAATATGGAATTCTAACTGGAAAGAGATTTTTGAATACAAGGCAAAGATAATCGAACAAAATTCAGCGCCATTGTTAGAGAAATTTGGCATTGAGAAAGAGGAAATTCATGAAGCTTTGAGAAACATGGGTTTATGCCTCGACGATTTCGATGCTTGGATTGCCTTTTCAAAGAAAGTAAAAACACTTATGGAAAATGGGGTAATCAACTTCGATATAATTAAGGAAGAGACGTTGCTAAGCATAATCATTATGGAAACCATGACGGCAGAAGAATTATCAAATATCTGGGAGTCGAATCCAGAAACCAATACGGCTAAAAAACGAGAGATGTCATCGGAAACATAAACCCAAGCCCAAGGGATTAATGTTCCATTCAGAATCCCAACTATGAGGCTAAACTGAAAAAGAGCACTTTAATGAGCACCTTAAAATAACGAAAAAGCAAATAAATGATTCGAAGCAAATACAGGTTACGGAGAGGGAATTTATGAATTATGTTGAAAGACAAGAAATAATTGCAAAATCCCCAATATCCTTCCCCTATCTCAAAAAATTCAACATAGCCGCAGGAATACTTCAACTCGCAAATGGCGTAATAATGCTCGCATTGACGTCCCTTCTGACATGGCCAAAAGGCACATCAATCTACACGTTCTACCTATCCTTTGCCCATGTTACCCCAACTAGCCCCGCAATTTTCGGTGCGCCAACTCCTCAAGTGCTCTTCACTGTAGACTATTTGGGCGTACTTCTTGCAGCGTTTCCTTTGATTTCCGCCATCGCGCACTTCACGATTGCTTTTCCAAAAAACAAATCCTACAACCAAAATCTATCGAAAGGTTTCAACCCTTACCGATGGTATGAATACGCTTTTTCCAGTTCAATTATGATTTGGATTATTGCGACTTTCGTTGGCATCTGGGACTTTTGGTCGCTTGCGATGATATTTGTCTTGAACGCAATGATGATTATGTTTGGCTATCTAATGGAACTAATAAATCAGAATACAGAAAAAACCAATTGGTCACCATTTATTCTAGGATGCATATCTGGAGGCTTTCCATGGGTAGTTCTATTTGCCTACTTCACTGGCGCCGTAATAAACAGCAGCGGCAACGTTCCAAACTTCGTCTACGCAGTATTCATTGTCTACTTGATACTATTCATGAGTTTTGCAGTAAATCAAGTGCTGCAGTACAAAGGCGTAGGAAAATGGAAAGACTACCTTTTCGGTGAAAGAGAATACATAATGCTGAGCTTCATAGCAAAAACTATTCTAGTATGGCTAGTGTTTGTCGGCTTGTTCAAACCCTTCTAACCTTTCTTTTTTCTTTTTTAATGCAAATGACAATGAGGATAAGTCGTCGGAAACATAAACCCAAGCCTCAGGGGAGAAATTTTCTGTTCTGGAAATGTTTAAGCCATTTCCATCGCCACAGGCTGAATCGAGCCGAAGTTTTGGAGCCCCAAGACCCAAAACCTGCAAGCTGAGCCTCTTCTGGGAGACCTACTCCTCAGCTTGCGCTAAAGTTCGGCTCGACCCTTCG
>JBGOXQ010000213.1:0-4376 GCA_041479225.1 Bathyarchaeia archaeon | reverse complement strand
GATATTCTTGACATGGCGCTACAAAGTGGAGCAGAAATAGTTAGGGAAAAAGTCATCGCCATTCAAAGGCAAGAGAACTGTTGGAAAATAAAAACCGATAAACTAGTATTTACCTCGGGCACACTTGTCGGTGCCGACGGAGCAAGAAGTATAGTCCGCCGCAACATAGTGGGCCATATTTCGAAAGAAAACCTCAATTTAACCTACGGATACATTGCCACGAATGTGGGAGAACAGTGTTCTGTCATAAAATTCCTAGATGCAATCCCAGGGTACATCTGGATTTTTCCGCGAAGCAACCATTACAGCGTAGGCATAGGCAGCAAACTCAAGTACGGCAGCATGGTCAAGAAAATCCTCGACGACTTCCTCCTCTGGTACTGCCCTTCCTTCAAGGTTAGGTCGGTTTTTGCCACCTTACTTCCCTCTGTAACAGATCCAGATTTCTTTATGCTTCCGTGCGCTGGCGAAGATTGGATTCTGGTTGGCGACGCCGCTGGGCATGTTGACCCCCTAACTGGAGAAGGCATCCTTTACGCGCTGTGGTCAGGCAAATTGGCTGCTGAAGCAATCGCCAGAAACGACCTGAAGTCGTATGATGAAGTTTGGAGGAAAGCATACGGAAACGACTTCATGAATCGCTGCAAAATGAAAGATACATTCTATGATCCTTTGGCTATTGAGCTTTCGCTTGTGTCAGGATGCTTAAACAAGACTTATTCGTGGATCAAGTAACACGGCATATTTTCTGTTTCGCGATTAAACTGCCTTTGTCAAAATTTGTGGGCTGAGTCTTCACGTTAGGGGTAGAGCGTTCAAATCCTACCTCTCCCACCACTTGTTCAATAAATAGGTGTGATTTCCATGTTTAGATCACATTTTCACAGGATTTGTTTTAATATTCCCTGCTTCAACATGAGGGTGAAACCTCATGCTTGGCGAAGTCTTAGCTCTGCTTTCCGCTGCAGCCTCAGGCTTATCCGTTGTCCTTGTCAGGAAACACTCTGCAGGGTCTAGCGCCTTTAACATGAGCTTAGTCATCACTTGCGTGGGCATGATTGTCCTCTGGCCCCTTGCCTTAGCTACAACAGGCTTTAACGAGTTAACCCTTGCTGGACTCTTATTTTTCGCCGTTAGCGGAGTGCTTTCCCCTGGACTCGTAAGACTTCTATACTATAAGGGCTTGAAGACGCTGGGAGCCTCAGGAAACTCCGCAGTTTTCTCCGTTTACCCACTTTACAGCGCCCTCCTTGCTGTTGTTTTGCTGAGCGAAATTTTGCTGTGGGAAAACTGGGTCGGCATCCTCTGCATCATCCTCGGCGTCATATTCGTCGACCTGACGCTTCATGGCAATAGCGTGAAAGGCAACAGCGGAAGAAAAAACCTCATCTTCCCCATAATCGGCGGGGTAACACTTGGCGTGTCAAGCATACTCCGCAAGTACGCGCTCAACTTCAGCAATACACCAATCTTGGGCGTCGCTATAGCGTACACTTTCTCACTTTTGCCCTACGCTTTGATACTGATGGCTTCGACTCCCGCACGGAAGGATTTGGCGTTGAAACGGGATTTCCGCTGGTTCTGGATAGCAGGCATAGGCCAAGCGTTGACGTGGATGCTGGCTTTCTACGCGTTAAGCTTCGAGCAGGTATCAATTACCACTCCGTTGCTGTCGATTGAGCCGCTTTTCGTAATCGCTTTCGGTTACCTCTACCTTAGAGAGGTGGAACATGTGTCACGAAACTTCTAGCATGCATAGCTGTTACGGTTCTTGGTGTGGTGCTAGTTACACTTTAGTTTAAGGGGCTCTGCAAAAGCCAATCTTCATTAAAAGCCAGCAGTTTAGGTTGTGCGTATGTGTGGGAAATCCTGCACCCAAGGCTTCTGTTTCAAAAGGAAAATCTTCACGTAATTCTTAAAGTACATGGTGTACATTTCAACCTTGCCGCAGTTGCTGATCCGTCGAACCGACGTATACGAAATAGCCTTATTGTTGACCACACATTTGCCGACTTTTCCCATTTTTCGGGAAAAAGTAACGTCCTCACCAACCGCCATGTCTTCCACAAACCCTCCAACCTTCATGAAAACTGATTTTCGGGCGGCACAGCAGACAGAGGGAAACAGCGGAAAACCCAGATGAGCCGAAAAAGCAGCCAGCTTGTTTAGGAAACCATAATGCGAAATCGCGAACAAGTTATCCACTGGACTTAGTTGTTCTAAGCTTTTCAGTATGCCTGAGACGCACACAACCCGATGATCAGCAAACGCGTGGTACATCTCAGCTATAAAACGGGACTCCAAATAGGTGTCAGCATCCAAGAAAAGCAGAAATTCGCCTTCCGCAATCTTCGCGCCAGCGTTGCGGGCTTTGCCGACGCCACGGGCTTTCAAATCCAGAACCTTATCGGACCATTTCTTGGCATAGGCGCGGGTGTTGTCGGGGCTGTGGCTGTCAACCACGATGCTTTCGATTCTCCCCGCGTCAAAATCCTGATTTGCAACGCTCTTCAAGCAGCCCTCTATGGTTTCTTCCTCACAATAAGTGGGAATTACGACAGAAACTAGAGGATTGCCGTTTGCCATACGAGTTTTCCTTCGCTACGGGTGATTCAAATGTATCATAAAGATGAACTAATAACGTTTTCGCAAAAAACCAACATGAAAGCGCTGAGAGCGAGAAAATGTTAGATGATTTAAGCAGCGCGAATGTTTGGGGTGCATAGAAAGCGATTATTTGAATGGAAGAAGTTTGTACTTTTTCATTTTGCTTAGGTAGAAGTTGAGTGTTGAACGCAACTATAGACACTGACATTATGAATTTGTCACGGTCTTTTACCTTCAAGCTTTTTAAGAAGAATGCATTTGACTTAGGATGTTCTTGGGCGAGTAGCTCAGTACGGATAGAACGCCAGCCTTCTAAGCTGGATGTCGTGGGTTCAAATCCCACCCCGCCCGCCACGTCACAAATATAATTTACCATTATTTGAGGCATAGCGTACACAACCAAGCTTTCCTTGAACGAACAGCGCGTCGCCTTCTAAGCTGAGAGTCAGGGTTTAAATCCCATCGGATCCATCAAACCCTTGAAAACACAAATTGAGTACATCTTGTTATTGTTGGTTGTTTTTTGTTATTTTTTTTGATGTTGGCTTCTGTTTGCTCTGGTTAGGTGCTGTTTTTCTGGTTGAGGTTGTGTTCTTGCGGGAGAACAGTTTGTTCTTCAGGGAGAGCTAAAAGGAACTTAGAAGTATATTATTGTGAGGGAAATGAAGAAAGCACTGTTAATAGTGATTGCGGCGCTAATTGTTTCGCTAGTTGCGGGTATGCATGTTGTGGCGGCAGCTCCTAAACCGTCTGTTCCAGAATTCACCGTTAAACTCATCAATTCGTCCTACGTCACTTCGGCGACTAATATAATAGACCCTTATCTAGGACAAACAGTAACTCATCCAAGCCAACGTACAGAAGCAAGAACAATAGAAATAAGAATAAAGAATGTACCCTTCACTCCCTTTGAATTAGAAAATGGGTCAAACACTTACAATGCCCAGTTCTTCTATAACATCCGCTTTAAAGGGCACTTCGAGGAAGAATGGCGTGACGTTTACAATCCAAACGTGAATGGTTTTCTTGGTCGTGATTTTGGAGCTGAAACATTGTTCTCTCAACAAGGAGAATACTCAGACACAGAAGGGTTAGAAATGACGTCACAAGGAATGTATACAACTTTTCCGCCTAATGCCCAAATGGACTTCCAAGTAAAAGCGATGATAGGCTATATTCATCACGTAGTCGCTATGCCCTTCTCCGCAGATGTTTTTGAAGGAGAATCAAGCGATTGGAGCAGCACCCAAACCATAATAATACCCGCGGCTTCAGCTTCCCCCTCTGCTTCACCAACGCCTACATCAACACTTCTGTCAAGTTCCTCCAACTCAGGATCACCGGCAATCACTTCTTCGCCATCTGCAACACAACAAACTCAACCAGAACAGCCCGAAGCAAGCCTTCTGCCATATGTGCTTGTAACAGTTGCTGCTGTGATTATAGCTTTTGTTGCGGTTGTACTTGTTATAAAACTTTGGCACAAGAAGTCGAACGCTGAGTAGAGTTTATTTTAGATTTGAGTCAGTATATGGCTTCAATTAAAGCCGCATTGCTGGCTATGCTTAGCGGAGAGCTGCGTTGGTTTATGATAGAATAGCTTAGTCTTTCTTGTCTACTTTGAGGATGTATATTTCTTTGTTGCGGATTCTAAGTTCGGCGTTGAATTTTCTGTCAGGTTTCTTGTTGTATGATTTGACTCTGAAGCAGAATGGCGCGTACATCGATTTTACCGTTTTTCCTTCAACCTCAACCTTGAACATCTTCTC
>JBGOXQ010000212.1:0-4384 GCA_041479225.1 Bathyarchaeia archaeon | reverse complement strand
TCCCGCCGAACTTTGTGAGTTTAGACCCATGCTTCTCATGCACAGACAGATAATGGTGAAAACGAATGATTGACTACCTGCTGCTAATATTCCGCGTGCTCGTATTTCCAGGCTTCACTTTCCTCCTGTTCTTCACCCTGTTCTGTGACTGGGTGGAAAGAAAAATTGAAGCCCGCATGCAGAATAGGATGGGTCCCACCTTTACAGGTCCACGTGGCATCCTTCAGCCTGTTGCAGATTTCATAAAGTTGCTTACCAAAGAGGAGATAAACCCCTGTGAATCAAAAACTCTTTTCAGGTTTGCTCCTATTCTTGCTTTTTCAGTTATTGTTTTTGCGTTATGCTTCTTACCAATTGACGGAAGCAGCGTCATACCAGGTGTGGGTTTTGCTGGCGACTTGATCTTCGTCATGGCGCTTGTTTCCGTGGCTAACTTTTTCTTGTTCCTCTCAGGGTGGTCTTCCACAAACCCCTACAGCTCCATTGGGGCGGCGAGAGTTTTAACTCAGTTTCTCGGTTACGATATTCCGTTGTTGATGTTGGCGATAGCTCCTGCTTTCTTAGCTGGGTCGCTTACAATCGCGAGTATTGTTTTAGTGCAGAGCACGTGGTTGCCTTTCGCAATTTTGGCGCCTTGGGCTTTTGTGCTGTTCATTATCACTATGCAAGCTGAGTTGGAGAAAGACCCGTTTGATGTTCCCCACGCAGAAAGTGAAGTGGTCGCTGGACATGAAACCGAGTTCAGCGGAGGCAAACTGGCTTTCCTGAAACTTGCCCGAGACGTGCAAATCGTGTTCGGTGCAGCGTTGATTACTGTGCTGTTCCTTGGAGGCGCGGACGGTCCCGTTTTCTTCGGGTTTCCTTGGTTATGGGGCACGCTGTGGTTTGTGCTTAAAGTATTAGCCATCGTGATAGTTTCAGAGTACATAACGGTGCTGTTTGCAAGATTTCGCATCGACCAAGTGGTGAGAGCCAATTGGAAGATAATTATGCCGCTTTCAGTGCTGTCCCTTATCCTAACAATAGCATTGTATAGAATCCTTTGGTGATTTAGTCATGGCGAAGAAGAAATCCTTCATATCCCCAATGTTCGGAAGAGTATTCAAAAGCATCTTCAAGAAAACTGCTACAGGCAAGTATCCCTTCGTAAAATGCATTCCAGCCGAAGGCTTTCGAGGAAAACAGGTTTACGACATAAGCCTCTGCATTAGCTGCGGTCTATGCTCCAGAGATTGTCCTGCAAAAGCCATTGAAATGGTGGATGTGAATGGGAAGAAGCGTCCAAAATTCCTTTTGGACCGCTGTATCTTCTGCTACCAGTGCGCCGAGAGTTGCCCGAGAAATGCCATCAAAAGCACAGATATTTTCGAACTAGCGACAACAAATAAATGTGACTTAGTTGTAACACCTCAAACTAGCGATATAAAGTAACAACGGTGCTCTGCATGATCTCTGAGCTTGTCCTTGACGTGGTTGGGGCGGGACTGGTAATTTCGGCTTGTTTAGCGATTTTCCTCGATGAGGCTGTTTACGCTGTTGCTGCTTTGGCTGGTACCTTCATTTTAACGTCAATTATGTACTGGTTGAATGATGCACCTTACGTAGCTGTTTTCCAGTTTGCAGTGGGCATCGGAACTTTGGCGATTCTGTTCTTATCTGGTGAAATGCTCAGTGAAAAACCAACTGAGAAAACAAAACCCAGCAGGTCTGCCTTAGTTATAGCAATGGGTGTGATTTTGTCTTTGCCCGCGATTTTCCTGTCAATTTCTTCTCCAAACGCAGCCACTTACAGTGTTGATTTCGGGGATGCCCTGTGGAATTACAGGGCTTTAGACGTTGTCTTGCAGGGCTTAGTCATACTGACAGTAGCTGTAGGAGTAGCCATAATTCTGTATCAGCAGAAAAAAAGCAAGGGGCTAAAACGGAAAGGTGAATAATGATGGACTTCGTCATCTTATCCCTCGCTCTACTCGCAATAGGCATCTATGGCTTGCTAACGCAGCGTCGATTGCTAAAAGTTTTCGTCTCCATCGAACTAATCGCGACCGCTGCAACCCTTAACTTTGTAATGCTTGCCTCTTCTACAAGCAAGGGCGTGGGTCAAGCATTCTTAATATTGGCGTTTTCCACTGACACCGCAGTCAGCGCAGTCATATTGGCTCTGCTTGTAATAGTGACAAAGAAGTATGGAACAACCGACATAGGCAAGTTAGTCAAACCTGAACTTGAGGAAGAAGAAGGAGAAGAAGAGAAAAGCGAGGCTGAACAATAGTTGCCGTTCTCTGATGTAACCAACATATCTTCTTGGCTTGTCTGGATTCTCCCGCTGGTTTCTAGCCTTTTTGTCCCCTTGATCGCACGTATTAGTGCGAAAGCACGAAACGCCTTCGTTATCCTGATAGGCGCGGTCACAGCCTTTTTGGCTTTTACGCTCATTCCTTCAGTTATTTCGGGCACATCAGGTCTTGTTAATCTTGTAGCTGAGTGGATTCCTGGAAGCGTCAACGCTGGAGTCTATATCGACCCTCTCAGCGTTCTGTTCGCCTGCTTGGTTAGTTTCTTCGGGCTTATCATTGCCATTTATTCGCTGGGTTATATGAAGCACGAGGAAAACTTGACTCGGTATTATTTCTTCTTGCTTCTTTTCATCGGCTCTATGATTGGCCTAGTAATTTCTGACAACTTTTTGCAGATGTTCATCTTCTGGGAAATGGTGGGCATGTGCAGCTATGCATTGATTAGTTTCTGGAATAACCGTCCCGAATCCGTGAAGGCTGGCAACAAAGTTTTTCTGATGACCCGCATCGGCGACATTTCTCTGCTCGCTGCCATTGGTATATTGTTTGCGATGTTTGGCACCTTCAGCTTTCACGGCACAATAACTGCCATTCAGACAGCCATTACAGCAGGGACATTGAATACCCCTCTTATGGTTATCGTTGCCTTCTTGGTTTTGGGCGGTGCCATCGCAAAGTCCGCTCAACTTCCCCTGTTCACTTGGCTGTACAGCGCTATGGAGGCACCAACATCCGTCAGCGCTCTGCTTCACGCCGCCACAATGGTAAAGGCAGGTATCTACCTCCTTGCAAGATTCATACTCATAGCCGCCACCGCAGCCCCAATAATTATAGCGCTGCAACCGCTGTGGCTTCCAACCGTGGCTTGGATAGGCGTTCTAACTGCTCTAGTGGGTGCCACCTTGGCTCTAACCACCCCTGACATCAAAGGCGTCCTCGCTTACTCAACCGTGAGCCAGTTAGGTTTCATGATGGCCGCATTGGGTTCCTTTGCCGCAGGCGACACTGCTGTGGCTTCTTCAGGCTGGTTTGCAAGCCTGTTCCATATGATGAGTCACGCTTTCTTCGAAGGGTTGGGCTTCCTCTTGGCAGGCGGCATCATCCACGCCTTGGGCACGCGGGATATGCGGCTTATGGGTGGACTTCGAAAAGCCATGCCAATTACGTTCTGGCTCGCTTTAGTCATGATTATTACCACAAGTGGTTTACCGCCGTTTGCGGCGTTCTTCAGCAAAGGCTTAGTCATCACCAGCATAACCGACGCTGGAAATCTGTTGCAGATAATCCTGATTTACGCAACCACCGCCATAACTTTCGCTTACAGCCTAAGATTCTTGAAGCTGATTTTTCTGGGCAAAGAATCTGAGCATTTGGAAAAGCTTCATCCGCATGAGGCACCGAAAATAATGCTCATACCCGCGGGTGTTCTCGCCGTTGCCTGCATCGTCTGGGGTTTCCTTGGACCTTCCTTGGGCGGCTTTATGGGTGTTGGAACGGAAGTGAGCCTGTTGGGTTCTTTCCTGAGTTTAGAGACTGTTATATTTGCGTTGATTCTTGTGCCAGCGGGGCTCTTTGTTTACGCTACTTACTGGAAGAACTATTCCATAATGAACACTATCCGAAGCGCCAAGAATCCCATAGCTAAACTCTTGAACCACGGCTACTTCTTTGACGATTTCTATGAAAAGGGTGTGGCCAAAGCAACAGCGGCTTTCTCCAGCGGCGTCAAATTCTTCGAAGTTGTGGTGCTTGAGATTTTCCCAGTGGTCTTCGCCAATGGTGTTGTTCGTTTCGCTGGAGGTATCCGCAAGTATTTCGATGTTGCAGCTGATCAGTTTCTAATCGTGGTTGCAGGTCGCAGTGGAGATGTCGCGGGAAAAGTGAGGACAATTGACACTTTAGCTGACAGACTGCTCGACCTCATTGCACACCGCACCATCAGGTCCACTTCAAGAGCAAGAAAAGCCTCATCAAATACTCTGCAACACTACCTTGCAGCGGCGCTCATCGGGTTTATCATGCTTGTGATATTGGTAATAATAAGCTTGGGGCGTAAATAATGGATTACATTCTGCTATCTGTACTAG
>JBGOXQ010000211.1:0-4387 GCA_041479225.1 Bathyarchaeia archaeon | reverse complement strand
TTAAATAAGCGTTTTTCATCGTAAATCTTGATGCAAGTGATTGAAAATGAATTGTAAATTTTGTGGTGAACCACCCAAAAAGCAAAGTAAAGATGCTAAGAAATTTTTTAGAAAAACGGGTTTCTGTTCTATTGAATGCCAAGAAAAATCCCTCCAAGCAAAAGCGAAAAGCTAAGCCTTTTGCTTCTTACCCCCTTGACCAGTGCATCCACAAAATCTTTTCCTAAATTCAAAATGTCGTTTCTTTCCTCAGAATTGTTTTCTTTCAAACAGCCTCAATGCTGCTGCCAAGAGTAGGGCTGCTGTTATTGCGGCTAAGCCTATTGTGAATAGGTCTGCGTATGGTAAGTTGAGCAGTGTCGGCACGAGGGGTAGGACGGAGATTTGGTTTCCTCCGTATATGACGAGTATGGCTCCTACGAGGACGGATGGTGAGGCGACGCCTATGAGGACGCCTGCAGCGCATGAGACTGCAACCATGGATAGGCTTATGGCTAAAGACTGACCCAGACTGCTGAGCGCTGACGCTGAGAGTGCACCTGTTGTCACGTAGTCAGTTCCTAAGCCGACGAAAACTGCTATGAAGCTGGCTATGGCAACGCATGTGTAAACTGAAAGGAACTTTGCCAACATTATATCTCGCCGCTTGAGCGGTCTGATGAGGAAGAGTTCGTAGACATGCCTATTCTTCTCGTTAATTATGGAAACCCCAAGCATGACTGCGGCAAGTGTTCCGGCAAGGCTGGAAACCACAAGCGCCGAAATCACAGCGAAGGGAATGGCTTGCCCCGTAGACCCATACTGAACGAAGCGGAATAATATGGCAATGAGGGGTAAGCCTATCCAGAGGAAAAGCATGACTTTAGACTTGTAGAAGCCCCGCATCTCATCCGCGTAAAGCAGGGGCAGTTTCATGCAGATTCGCCCTCCTGAACGTACCTTAGATAAATTTCATCCAGCGAAGGCTGAAGCAACGCTATGCCTTTTATGCGAATGCGCTGTTTGGCTACGATTTGGATGAGATCGTTTATGACTTGGTCTTCGTCGGCACCTTCTTCAAGATTCAATAATACTCTTCCTGGCGAAGCTTCTGCAACATTGTTTACGTTTTTGATGGAGCTAAATTCTTGCCATTTTTCGGTGGCTTGCGATAGCAGCACTTCCACGGTCTTCTGGGTGGATAAGTGAGATTTCAATTCATTTAGCGTTCCAATTTGCTTGATTTTTCCGCGGCTGATGATGCCAATTCGGTCAGCGACATCTTGGACATCGCTGAGTATGTGTGAGGAGAACAGGATGGTTGTTCCTTTCTTTCCGAGTCCTCGAACAATCTCTTTGAACTGGTGGCGGCTCAGTGGGTCTAGTCCGCCTAAAGGCTCATCTAAAACCAATAGCTTTGGGTCATGAAGAAGCGCCTGTGCCAACCCAACCTTCTGAATCATGCCGCCTGACAGCTGCGAAATTTTTTTGTGGCGCACATCACCCAGAGAAAGCATGTCTAAGATTTCGGGAATGCGCTTTTCAACTTCTGCGTCGCTCATGCCTGAAAGTTTTCCAAAGGTTTTCAGCGCATGATTAACGGTTCGCCATTCTTGGAAGGCAACATTCTGTGGAAGGTAGCCCAGCAGCTTGTGAACTTCATCTTTGTGCTTGGGAACCTGGTAGCCGCCTATGAAAACTTCGCCTTGGAAATCGCTGAGTAAACTAACTAGGATTTTCATGGTTGTGGTTTTTCCTGCGCCGTTTGGACCGATATATCCGAAGATTTCTCCTTCTTTGATGTCGAAGGAAACGTTGTTTAAGACGTTGAAGTTGTAGTAGCTTTTTGAGACGCCGCGAAGAGCCACGAAGGGTTCGCTGCTGTTGGGTTGTTTGGTTGCCATGTTCTTGTCTCGCAGTATAGTCTTCACACGTACTGTGAAACCGTATTTATGTCCTTCGAACCGCAAATGCCGATTCTTATCATGAGTTTAACTGCATGAATTCAAAAACCAAAAAAAAGAAAATTTCTTGATTTAGAATTGTTGTTTGCCGCAGCCTGGACAGTATTTGGCTTGGTCAGAAATAATCCGCCCGCATTGTGAGCAGACTCTGCTATAGGATTGCGGTGCATATTGCGGGGGACCTTGCTGGGTAACAACTACGGGTCTGGTGAAATAGTATATGAGAGCTGCTGGCCAACAGAATATTATTAAGACTATCAGGATACCGAGGCTGTATTGCCTTGTTTCAACTTGTGTCAAATCTCATTCCCACTTAAACTGGTAGTTACGTCTTTGGGGATTTAAGCTTTTTCAGAACATCTGATTCTTCAGAACCGCCTGATGGAGCAAGGCACAACGCAAAATTCAAGATTCCAAAGGCGAAGGACTTTGAATTTGATTGAAATCCTTCAGGTACGAATCCAAACACTTGGTCTTAACTGCAATCAAATATATTGAAAGAGCGTAAAATGAGGCTATCCCTAAGGCAACAAGAAACTGAAAAAAGAATCCTCCAATTATTAGTAAGAAAACCAACGCTTCAGAGCTGCCAAGCAAAAATCCCGAACTCAGCCGCAGCCAGTTTTTGCTTTCCCTCAACTTCGCGCTTTGAGTAAACCAATCGACGGCAGCCGCCAAAGGCAAAAATGCAATTAGCGGGAGATAAAACTCGGTTGGAAATTTGAGCCCAAAGATATAAGCTGCAAAAATCGCCGCTATCCCTAAAACTGTACCCGTGCATCTTGAACAAAGATAGATGTTTCTTTTCCCGAAACCTAGGCGGATAGTTCGGTGCAATCTCTCATAGGGATGATGTGAAGCCAGCAGGAATAACAGGTAGCGCCAATTTTGCTTTACCATTCTATCACTTAATTATTGCTCAAAGGAGTCTATTAATAGATTCTTCATTCTTCTTCTAGGCTTGGCTTCTCTCAAGCCGCCTGATCATCGACAATGGAAGTGAAAATGGTTATATCTTACAGCAAAATCGTAGTTAGGTGAGGATTTTTTATGGAAAGGCAAGTTGAAAGAATTTTAACCAGCCAGCTGACTCTTGAGGGCGCAGGAGTCAGGCTTAAGCGAATTTTTGGGAGCTATGAAGTTCCGCTGTTGGACCCGTTTCTGCTTCTGGACCATTTTGGCTCGGATAACCCTGATGATTATGTGAAAGGGTTTCCTTGGCATCCTCACCGAGGAATCGAAACAGTCACTTACATGTGGAACGGCGAAATCGAACACGGAGACAGCATAGGCAACAGCGGAGTCATCAAATCAGGAGACGTCCAATGGATGACCGCGGGATCAGGAATTATTCACCAAGAGATGCCCCGAAAATATGATGGTCTAATGCGGGGATTTCAACTCTGGGTAAATTTACCCGCCAAAAAGAAAATGATCGCTCCAAAATACAGGGGAATAGAAAAACCAGAAATAACAACCATCCAAAAAAACGGATTAAAAATTAAAGTGCTAGCAGGCAAAATTGATGGAACAGAAGGGCCTGTGCGAGACCTCTCAATCAGCGTTGAATACTTGGATGTGGAGTTGGCTGCTGGAAAAACATTTGAACGCGCAACACCAGAGAACCGCAAAGTCTTCGCATACATCGTTAACGGATCAATAGAAGCCCAAGGTAAAGTGATTGCACAAGGGCATTGTGCAGTTTTTGGCAAAGGTGATACGGTTAGAATTGAGACAGACAAAGGTGCCCATTTTCTGTTTGCCACAGGCGAACCACTGGGAGAGCCTGTAGCTTGGAGAGGGCCAATCGTTATGAACACCCAGGCTGAGTTAACAAAAGCGTTTGAAGAACTCGAAGAAGGCACATTCATTAAAACTGCTAAGCCAACAAACCCTAAAAAGGGCATCAAAAGCTTGCTTAAGAAGTATTTTTATAACTTTTTTACTCTTTGTAGGGTGTACTGATAACTTCTTTGACTTTATTAGTTATCACTGGTCCTAAACCATGGACGGTTTTGCTCCAGTCATCCACATTAATCAAGGCGTTCTGCGGTGTCTGGTAACTCTGCAAAATAGCCGTGGCTTTTTCCCTGCCGATGTTAGGCAAACTAGCGATGAAATACACTTGCGCATCCGAGAGCGTTTCGTTTTTCTTGAAGGCATGTACCGTGGGCGAACGTTTCTCCACAATCTGCTCCTGCTTCGCCGCCACATACAGGAAATCTATGGTTTCTTTTTGGCTTGACGTGTTAACCATGGGTACGCCGTTTTTGGCAAGGTTGAACATTGCTCCCCAAATTGCAGACGGCTGGATTTTGCTGAATTTATAAATCATAGGCATATAGCCCTCAATGAGCAACAGCGATTTTGGGTAGGCATCTTTAAGGCGGAAAATCTGCTCAAACAAGTACCTGCGCGTCAGCGTGTAAACGAAGTCTTGGACG
>JBGOXQ010000210.1:0-4407 GCA_041479225.1 Bathyarchaeia archaeon | reverse complement strand
GTTCGTGCTATGATTTTTCTTTTTTCTGCTCTTTAACCGCGCCATTGCCGTTTAGGGCTGTGAGTACGTTCATGCCGCTGAGTACGGCGTCCATGCTTGCCATGACTATGTCTTCGCGTACGCCTGTGGCGGTTGCTGTTTTGTCTCCTTTGCGCATGCGCACGACGACTTCGACCATGGCGTCTGTTCCGCCCGTAATTGACTTCACATGGTACTGATCCAGCACGATGGGTTCGGTTTCTAGCACGGCTCTCTTCACCGCGTTTATCACTGCGTCTACGGGTCCTACGCCCATGGCTGCGCCGTTGACTTCTTTGCCGTTCACCGTAAGCCTAACTGAAGCCGTTGGTGTGACGTTGTTTCCGCTGACTACCGTTACCTCTTTTAGCTGGATGGCTTTGGGCTTCGCCAGTCCTGTGATGGCTTCGGCGATTGCCAGCAAATCCGAGTCAGTGAGGGTTTTGCCTTTGTCGCCTATGCTTTTGACTCGGAGCCAGATTTCCTTGATCTGTTCCTCAGTCGGGTGCAGTCCCATGGCTTCGACGGAGGCTTTTATGGCGTGTGAGCCGCTGTGTTTTCCTGGGGTTATGCGTCTTGAGATGCCGACCATGCTTGGGTCATAAGGTTCGTAGGTGATTGGGTTCTCGAGCAAGCCTTGTGTGTGTATGCCTGACTCGTGCGTGAAGGCGTTTTCTCCGACGATGGCTTTGTTAGGCTGCACCATGATGCCTGTGAGCCTGGAAACCAGTTGTGAGATGCTGTAGAGCTGCTCGGTTTTGATTTTTGTGTCAATGCAGTACAGCGCCTTAAGTGAAACCACTATCTCTTCCAGCGAAGCGTTCCCCGCACGTTCCCCTAACCCGTTGATTGTGCAGTGAACTTCGCTGCAACCCGCTCTCAAAGCGGACACGGAGTTAGCAACTGCCATGCCGAAATCGTTGTGACAATGTACACTTACGGGTACGGAAAGGCTGGCGACGAGGTCAGAGTAGAACTCGTAGGATTTTTCAGGCGTAAGAATCCCAACAGTGTCGCAAGCAACAACGCGGTCAGCTCCCGCGGCAATGCCTGTGATGAAGATTTTCTTCAAGTAGTCTCGGTCGCTTCGGGTGGCGTCTTCAGCTGAAAGCTCAACAATCAACCCCAAATCCTTGGCATGCTTAACGCAGTCCTCAGTTATCTTAAGAACCTGCGCACGGGTTTTCTTCAGCTTCCAGTCTATGTGGATGTCGCTGGTCGGGATAACAAGGTGTATGCTGTCAGCTCCAGACTTAGCTACGGCAACGATGTCTCCGATTACGCCTCGAGAGCAGCTGCAGATTTCCGCTTTCAATCCAGCGTCAGCGATGAGTTTGACGGCTTCCATTTCGCCTTCAGAAACCGCTGCAAAACCCGCTTCTATTATGTCTACTCCAAGTTCGTCGAGGCGATGAGCAATGCGCAGTTTGTTTTCAGGAGTCAAACTGACTCCGGGAGTTTGTTCACCATCGCGAAGGGTGGTGTCTAAAATTTTTATCTTCTTGGGAAAACGGTTAGGGTTGGATAAAGCAATTCCCCATTTTACATCACTTGCAATCTCTTTCAGAGCGTTGCGCTTAAATATAAAATTTATGGTCTCTCAGTTCTTAGAGATGGCAGATTAGGCTCGTTTTCCCCTTTCCCAATAATAAAGGAACAGGTCTTTCACCCAATTGTGGAATGCTGGGTCTTTTCCGAAGAAGCCTGCGTAGTCCACTCTTCCTCCGATTTGACGGAAGCATACGCCTGCCGACTTCTCAGTAAGCACAACTATAGCTGGGATATCAGTGAGGCTTCTACCTTCCACATTTTTTGGTGCCTCAGCTGGGTTTGCGTCGGCCATAAGGCGATTTTCTGGAATGAGAAACCTCATTTTTACGCCTCTACTTAGAATTTCGTTTACTTTCGGAATCATGTTTTCAGGCACTGTTCCCTCAGCTATTCCCCAACAATACTCTTCTGCCTCCATGAACGCGCGTTCAACACTGTTCAGGTTCTCAACTGTATCCATCACCAGCTTCGCGTGCGAAAGCTCACCTATCCTATTGATGAATTGAGTTGGGAGCCGCAACACGTCATGTGTCGAAAAGTAGTTCCTGTGTTTGGAGACAAAATCTAAGGAGGCGGAAAGCAGCACCACCACTTTTCCATACTCCGCAAGGGCAAACGTGCCGTCAGGTTGCCTCTGAACCAGCAAAGCCGCGCTCAACCGTTCCAATTGCCTAAACGCTTCTGTCGCTGTCACGTCTAGTCGGCGAGCAATTTCCTGCATCTTCAAGTTTTCCTTCTGCAACAGACGCAGGATGCTCAGCCTGCTTTCGCTTGCAAGCTCAAAAAACAACTTCTCTATTCCCGAATCATTCTCCATTTTCTAATCACCGCTGCTAAAGCCTTAGCACCAATGCTTACTTCTAAGCATCCGCATCAAATAAAACTAATCACACTTGCCGCCCTCTCAATGAAGTGAGGCAGTTAAAATGGAAAACAAAACCAACCGCAAAGAACGAGTCTTCTCTGTTGAGCTCAAGTCGAAGAGAAACCTCAAAAACGTCACCTTAACCAACGGCTCCACCGACAGCGTCCTCGTAGAAGGCACCATAGGTGAACTCGTGCAAGCCACCTTTGCAGAAGGCATCATTCTGGAAGTCGTGGGCAAAAATGGCATACTTCGAGTGGACCTCGGAGAAGACGAGATTAAGAAAACAGCTGAGCAAGGTCAGAACGAGGTGAAGAACCAATGAACAAACTGAAGGCTACTGACCCGTCATGGAGAAACCTATACCGGGTTGGAGCCATTGCAGCACTCATCGCTGCCTTAGTGTTCAGAAGAAACCTTGGAGCAGCAGAAATTCCCATGCTTATCGGGCAGACTCCGCCCGAAACTGTAGTTGGCTGGTTTACGCTGCTTCACAACAATAGTCTGTTGGGACTGAGTTTTCTTAACATTTTTGACATAATTGACTACGCTCTTGTCGGAATGATGTTCCTTGCTCTCTACTTCGCGCTTCGAAAAACAAACAAGAGTATTACGGCAATTGCCACTGTCTTAGGCTTTGTTGGGATTATAGTATACTTTGTTTCAAACACGGCTTTCTCTATGCTTTCCTTAAGCAACCAATATGCCAGCGCAACAACAGACACTGATAAATCAATGTTGCTAGCGGCAGGGCAGACATTACTTGATAGCGGTTATAACCCTAGCGCTATCTACCCAAGCACAGGTATCTTGCTGAGCATGCTTCTTTTGGCCGTTGCCGGTCTGATAATGTCAGCTGTTATGTTACGAACAAATATCTTCAGTAAAAAAACCGCTATAGTTGGAATTCTCGCCAGCGCCTTCGATTTGGCTTATCTCCTTGGATTAACCTTTGTTCAAGCAGCAGATGTCTATCTTTTGTCTGCTTCATGCATAGCCACTGCGGGCTTTCTCTTGCTAGTTTGGCACCTCCTCATCGGATTAAAGCTGTATCGGCTAAGCAGCACGCCACAGGTCAAAGGAGGTGATAGCCTTGAGTAAAGCATTGATCATTTACGGAACTCGCTATGGCGCAGCAGCCAGCACTTCAGAAGAAATCGCAAAAATCCTGCATCAAGAAGGATTAGATGTTCAAGTAGTCAACGCTAAAGAAGAAAAAGTCAACGATATAGCCGAGTATGACCTCGTCGTGGTTGGCAGCGGCATCCAAATCAACAAATGGACAGGCGAACCCGAAAACTTCCTGAAAAAATTCCAAAAAGAACTGGCGAAAAAGAAACTGGCTCTCTTCGTTTGCTGCGGTTCAGCCTCTCAAACAACCGACGCACCTGAAGTAGCAGAAAAAGCAAAAAGAAAATACCTTGATGAAAAAGCCGCCCATTACAATCTGCAGCCAGTCGCTTTGGGCTTCTTTGGCGGCGTCTACAACTACAACAAAGAGCCATGGTGGGCGAAAAAAGCCCTGGAGATGGACCGCCCCCGAGTAGAAGCCGCCTACAAGGCAATAGAACCCGGTATCTACGACACCAGAGATTGGAACGCTATCCGAAGCTGGGCAAAAGAACTTGCCCAAAAACTCCAATCTTGACAATCTTGGCAATTCCGCCGTTGATTTCTCTTGGAAAGACTTAACAATAGCTGGCTCAATAGTCTGCTACGCACAGCACTTTAGCATTGGAGGTTTAAAAGTTGAGAAGCGACGAAGTTAAATGCGGCGTAGAGCGCGCAGCTCACCGAGCGTTGCTTAAGTCTTTAGGACTAACAAGCAAAGATTTCTCCAAACCTTTCATCGGCATAGCAAACAGTTACACATCCGTCGTGCCCGGCCACATTCACCTGCAACGGCTAGGCAATGCCGTTAAAGAAGGCATCCTTGCCGCAGGAGGCACCCCGTTTGAATTCAACACCATAGC
>JBGOXQ010000209.1:0-4423 GCA_041479225.1 Bathyarchaeia archaeon | reverse complement strand
CGTAGCTAAAGACAAGATCGACGTAGCCCTGACGAAGGATGGTATCGAAATTTCAGCTGAAACAGATGTCGAAAACGAAGACAAGGGCAAGAACTTTGTTGTCAGAGAACGCGTCTACTCGCATGTTTACAAACAGCTGGCGTTCCCCGAAGAAGTAATCCCCGAGAAAGCTGAATCCACATTTAAGAACGGATTACTCGAAGTCTGCGTGCCAAAGAAGACGATTGCACCAGCACCTAAAAAGCACAAAGTGGCAGTGAAATAGTTGGTACAGTAGCATTTTTCTTATGCTCTCACTATTTCCCGCAATATTTTTGTGAACTTTCGACGAAAATGGTTAATACTAGAAATGGGATAATAAATAAACGGATATTTTCATTTGCATGAGGTGGAACATTGGGGGTCAGAAAGTTGGAGCTCGTATTCGTGGATAAAGAGGGTAAGTTCTTCCCACTAGACGAGGTTAGCAGTGTTCAGTTAGCTGAAGGTCTTGAAAAGATTTCTAAAGAAACTGCGAAGAGATTGTCATTGCAGAAAGAACAAAGATAGGGTTTACTGCCTTTTTCAAGCAATTCAAGGGCTCGAAGGAGAAAACGGATTACGGATAGGCCTTGTGTCTGTCAGTTGTTTCTTTGGTTGTTCTGATTTTTCCTAAACCGCCATTGTGTGCACTCAACACAAATTTCAGAGTATTTTCCTTGAAATATTCCCTGAATTGATTTCCACATTTAGTGCATTTGTACATTTTAACTCGGAAGCGTCCAAAATTCCATTCCTTATCTGGTGCTTTCATGTGGGCTGTGCAATTGGGACATTTCGGCATAGCCTTCAACCTGTCAGGCTAAGAGGCAAAATGGCTATATATACCCGTTTATAGGCTAATTTTAAAGGCCCAATTTGCGAAAGTTCGAAAATCCCGTGAAATCACTAAAGAAGGTTCCACGTAGCAGTGAAGGCTGCATTTTTGGCAGTTCTGTGTTTCTTTCCAGTTAATTCCAGAGATTGCGGTTTTAATGTTGGTTTCTAGAACTGAAATGCTGGTTGCGTATTCATTGCGAACATAGCAAGGCAGGACCAGCTTTCCATCTGGACCGACATTAATCATGGACCAGGGTTTGCATTTCCAGTTTTTCTCTTTTGCTATGACTCTAAAATAGCTGATTGAGTTCACAAGTGGGTATCCTTTCTTTTTCATGGTAATGAGTTTTCCAGCTATATCCGCGATTTCTTTTTCTTTAGGTGCAGAGGCTGTGGCATTGCAATATTCATGCGCTACAGCCACGGATATTCGGGCATTTAATTCTTTAGCCAGTTTCACCATGCCTTCGATTTCATGAAGATTCTCAGCCATTATCGTGGTGTTAATGGTTACAGGAGACATCGGTGTAGTTGCCGTTATGCCTCGTATTGCTTTTTTGAAGCAGCCGTTAACGCCTCTGATTTCGTCGTGGGTTTTTTCTAAACCATCTAACGAAACATAGATGACGCCGTTGATGTAAGGTGCTATTTCATGTATTCTGGATTCGAGGAGAGTGCCGTTAGTTATGAGGCTTGTATGTAAGGGCAGAGAATGCGCAAAAGCAAGAATTTCCGCCAAATCTTTTCTCAGCAGGGGTTCCCCGCCTTCAAACGCGATTCCGCAGGCTCCTGAATTGTAGATTTGCTTCAGGATGGCTTTTTCTTGTTCAAGACTTGAATCTGGGATGGTTCTTTTCCAGAAGGGGCACATTTTGCATCGGAGATTACAGTTATACGTTAACTTGTGTCCGCAAAACATCGGAACCCTTACGCCAAGCAGGTTTGAAATATAACTACGATAGATTCTCATCCCTAACCAAAATGTATCAGTGTACTGGCGAATGTTGTTTTCTTCCCCAGAATGGTGGAAAATCTGCCCGTATCCTCCAAGATGACTTGAATTTAAGTCTGCGAATTCACATATAGATAAAAACAAGTAAGATAAAAACAAGTGCTTTTCTTTTTTGTTTCTTGAGAAAGAGAGAATTTGGATTTCTCTATTCTTTTTTCTTGATTTCTTTCTTTACGCCTTTTCCAAAGTCACTTACGGCTTTGGCACCTGTCTTGATTCCTTTGCCGACTGCTTCTCCGGTTTTTTCGGCGGCGTTTTCAACTTTTTTCTTGTTTTCTGGCATTCTTTTCACCTCTATCGCTAATTCGTGATTTACGGTCTTAAGTGTGTGTGACTGTTATGTCACAACAACAATGTGGTATCAAACGCGGTTTTTCTTATCAAATGGCTGGTCTTTGCGTTTGTTATACAATAAGAGGTTCTTTTTTAGTGTCTATTGAGAAACCTCGCGTAGAATAGATCAGTATACCCAACGCGACGAAGACAAAAACGACTACCCCAGCAGCAATGTATGGCATTGTGTTTAGCGTTGTGACAACAGCGTCCGGATTCATAATCCCGCCAAGAACCATCGCGAAAATAATAAGTCCAAATGACAGAATAAATGAAAACTTGTAGGGCCTATCTGTCTTGGTTTTGACTAGCTTTTTTCTGTCAAGTTCGCCGACAAGAAAATTCAGGAAGATTCCTATTGAGCCAATTAGCAATGGAATTAGAAAAGAAAGAGTTGTATTACTCATGCTGAAATCGATGAACTGACGCAATCCAAGAACCGAAAAGAGAAGCATAAGCAGAACAAGAGCTATGGATCCAAAAAAGATGCATCGGTCAAGAAATTTCCCTGAGAGAGCTGGACCATAAGTTCTTCTATTCGGTACAGGTACTTCGCCAGGTTTAATGTCTTTTGTTGTTCTTCGCGTCAAGCCAGGCAGATCGTTCTGAAGAAAGTATATCCTATGTTTATGTTTTGGATCAACCGGCAATCTGTTGCCATCCGAATCGTAGACTGCTTGGGTTACCATTCTTGTGAAGGGGTATAGCCATTCGACACCTCTGTCCCTTGTTGTGGTGAATGAATCAAGGAAAGTGTGGAGAAAGGCTCCGATGCCGAAAAACGGGTTTATCAAATAGACTATGCTGATGAATAGGAAATTGTGGAATAATGCTCGATGTATTTGTCGGAGCCGAAAGGACTCCTTGCTGAAAAAACCGTACTCTCTGTCTAAATCAGGAATTACAGAGCCGATACCAACCATTAACGCTATCTCGGGTGTGCCAAATAATAAGGCTCCAACAAGTATTCCAAACATGATGTGGGTGGAAAGATTCATGAGAACAATCCGCCGTCTTTTAACTGGCAATTATGATATGAACAATTTTAAGAATATAAAGATATTATAAGCGTTCCACGATGAAGGTTTTGAACAGATCTTTACTACGAAACTAACAGGATTTGAATAATGCTTGTCAGTTTCAGTCTGTTACTGTCTTTCTAGCGGTCAATGAATTACTCATCCCCAAAAATGCGCGCTTTCAGAGGCTGACCTTGTCGGTGTGGGTTAACAGTTACACATAGTTAATTAGCGCGCAGGGTATTGTATATGTGTATGTGATTTTTATGTCCGCAAAATATCAAGTATATCAAGATGTTTCTGGAAAATATAGATTCCGTCTTAGGGCGGGAAATAACAAAATTGTTGCCGTAAGTGAAGGATATGATCAGCATGCAGGTTGCATGAACGGCGTAAAGAGTGTTAAAAATAACTGTAGTGCCGCAATCGAGGATTTGACACTTAAGGGAGCTGCAATCTCTAACCCTAAGTTTCAGGTTTTCTCTGATAAAATAAGCGAATACAGATTCCGTCTCATTGCTTCAAATGGAGAGATAGTTGCTGCAAGTGAAGGATACCAAGCCAAGGAAGGTTGCTTAAATGGAATAGCCGCAGTCAAGAGTAGCTGCGATGCAGAAATTGAAGATTTAACGCCTGCTGGGAAAGTGGCGGTTGAAGTTGCGGTAGTGCCAAAGGTAATAGCGGCGCCACCGGAAGTAGTAGCGCCATCTGCACCCACTGAAGACGAAACAATAGGAATGGTTGATACAAAACTTGAATTGACCAACATGCCCACGAACGCCACCAAAGGTAACGTAATCTCTATCAAAGGAAAACTCACAAATAGCGCCACAGGCAAAGGCATACCGTATGCTGTAGTAGACATATTTGAGCGGGACAGATCCTTCTTTAACGACGAATGGTTAGCAGATGCAGGCACCAGAGAAGATGGGTCATTTACAATCGACTGGAAAGTTAGACGTGTGGACTGGTGGGACAATACAGCCGAAGTCTACGCACGGTTTTACAAACATATAACTGCAAAGCCTTCCAAAACCGCGATTTACAAAATCGTGATAAAATAGGGGCATGGAGTACGAAACAGGAGGGCTATTCCAGCCCTCTAGGAAGGCAGTTGAAACCTAGTTGGAGAATTTGCGATGAATACAAATACATTGTTGGCGATTGCTGTTATTATTGTGTTACTTTGGGCGGTTGGGTT
>JBGOXQ010000208.1:0-4426 GCA_041479225.1 Bathyarchaeia archaeon | reverse complement strand
GGGCGTTGTTAGGGCAAGATAGCAGAAGGTTTCGCTGCTTTCTTAGCCAATTAGTCTTCTCACGTAGGGTATTTTCTTCAGTGGATAAATTAATCCCAAGCAGATGAAGAAGGTAACAGCCGTGACTAAGGGAACTTCAACTATGGGGTTCATCGTTGTGAGGCTGATCTGGAACCCGAAATAACCTTTTTGAAGAGATTCCAGCACCATCACGTGAAGCAGGTAAATCGGTAGAGTATTCACGCTAATCGTGTGCAATAATCCTTTTGCTCGGGAAAACTGCCCTTCAAGGTTCTTTGAAGAAACGTTCCGGAGGAGCATGAACAGCGCGACGGAAACCATTATGACATTGAAGCTGAAGGCGTCGTAGAAGAATTGGCTGAACCGTTGCCCAATAGAGCCAGTTACTATGTAGGTGCCCAGTATTGTCCAAGCGTATCCTGCGAACAGGAGAATGTACAGAGTCAAAGAGCGAAATTGCACTTTTTGCAGGTATGCCCCCAAGAGGAAGTAGCCTATCCAGCCTGTCATTATGAAGACCCCACCATTCAGAGTATCTATATTGAACAAGCCGATGAGAGGCGCGATGGCTGTGCCTATGAACCAGACAAGTAGGAAGTACTTGAGAATTTTCCAGTCAGCATGAGCCGCCAACACACGCAATATCGGAGTAACCAAGTAAAGACCCACCAGTATGTAGAGGTACCAGAAATGATTGTATGGACCTGTGAGTATTCCCTGCCAGATGGATTCAAGAGAGAGTGATTCGTGATTGACGAAGAAGCGCCACGCAAAGTATGCTGCTCCCCAGAATATGAAGGGTAGAGCGATTCGGTTTATTCGTTTCTTGAAGAAAACACGGAGGGGTTCGTTAAGTTTGCTGGGTTGAAGCAGCAAAGCGCCCGTCAGCATCACAAACAAAGGCACACATGGTCTAGCAATGGAGTCGTAGATGTTCGATGTCCACCAAAGCGTCACGCCTTGTGAAGACATCAGGTCAACAAGCGGGTAGGGCTCTATTGATGCGTGAAGTAGAATAACTAACAATATGGCTAATGTACGGATGAGGTCTACGGGAAGAGAAATGTCCCCTTTCTGCGGGTCCAAATTCTTTCCTCTTCACAAGATTAATCATTCTTTGAGCATGATATGCTAATAAGACTTTGCAGTATGCCGAAAAAAGACTCGGATGGGCAGAATGGAGCTTTTTGCGCCGAATTACTTCAAAACAATATTAAATTAACCACAAAGTATCCTCGCTCAAAGCAATAGGGCGAATGAGCTAAGCAATAGCCTTGTATATCTCTGTAGCGATGACTTTTGCGCCTTTGTAATTGACGTGTACGCCGTCTATGAAGTAAGTGGGATAATTAACCAGAGTTGTATAAACATCAATCATTGGCAACCCCAATTCCTGAGCGACCTCGGCAATACGCGGAATCACACCCTCAACCAAATTATCGTTGCTCAAGCTAAGATTGTTCTCGAAAATTGGAGGCGGCTTCACCAACCAAATCTTCGGTGTGCTCGTGAGATTTTGGAACGCACTTACGATTTTCTTGTAGTCACTGACAAAATTGTCAATTCCCGAGTAGATGTTTATGCGAGCATCATTAGTTCCGAGCATGATGACAACCACATCGGGAAGAAACGCCGTTGCATTCCCCAGCGCGGTCTGGTTGAGGTATGGCTTATTGGTACTATGCAACACCGTGGCTCCTGTGGTGCTAAAACGGCTTACTTTGTACCCAGCCCCGAGCATAACTTGGAGATAATCGGGATATTGAGTTAGCTGTGTTAGGCTGTCGCCAATGCAGGCAACCCGAATTTTGCTGACTGAGTTTTCGAAATGTATCACCATTAGTCCTGAGGAGACTGCGAGTACTGCAATCGTCAATGCCAGCAACTTCATTTTCCTTGAGGCCATCTGTTCTTCACTCAATCCATAGCTAACCGTACATGATGCCTAAAGTATGTTAGAGTATGCTTTATTTTTTGCTAAAAAATCAATTTGCAGGTTGCTTCTCTCCTTGAAACCTGATAAAAATAAGGCAGTGGGTCCCTTTTCAAACGTAAACAGCCTCTCTTAAATACTGTCCTTTATTCTCGGCTTCAAGGAGTCTCTCATTACTAAGTCAACTTTTAAACCAAGTCTTTGATCCAGAAAATCTTCCATTTCAACAAACTCGAAGAGGCTAGGTTTTTCCAGAGAACTCTACGAGAACTTCTAAGTCACTTTTTCTTTTTTGTTCGCCTCTCACGTATGAGCCGAAGATTCCTATGGTTTCCACTTTAAATCGCTCACTTAAGACAGGCTTAAGCACTTCAATCTGGTTCTTTAGCTCTTCAATTCTCATGCAGGTACACTTAGCAATATTCTGTTGAATTAAATAATTGCTTCATGAAGTATTTAGTTTTTGGCGCTTATCAAAATACAATTAGAATATTGCATGTTTTAGGGTTCAAATTCTATGGCTTACCCAGATATTGCATTCCCATCTAGTTGAGTTTGCAGGAATTGATAAGGGCTTGATTGATTTCTATCCTTTCATCGCAAGCATACAATAATTCGTCAAGGGCAGAAATCTGCGGATGACCCCTTGAATAGTAAAGCACAGTCAAGATGCCTGCATCTTTTGCAGCTTGAATCGCTGGAACAAAATCGCTGTCGCCCGTGACAATCACGGCTTTGCTAATTTGGTGGTCCCAACTCATTCTAACAAGGTCCACAGAGAGCAAAACATCAACACGCTTCTGGATGAAGTCATTGATTGAAGGGATGTAAATCAGCTTGCCCAGCCTAACTTCAAAACGATTTAGTTTTCGAAGATTATAGACGAACGAATCATGAGCGGCATACCTAGCTCGTTGTTCTTGTGTCGGAGGATTATCTTGATAAGGCATGCAATCATAGTAATAGGTTCTTAAGCGCTTATAGTCTGCGCCGCACAGAGCGTCAGAAAACTTTTCAAAATCAATTTTTGTCTTAAAAACCAGCTTCAAGACCTTGGATAAATACCCACTATCGATGAATATAGCTGCGTTGTCCACTCTGACACCTGTGGCGCAATATCGATAAGAAAGGCATATAATATTTTGCTATCGTCCTTATCGAACGATAGAGCTCATATTCAAGAATAATATGCGCAATTTTCCTATATAAGCTTTACATATTAAGAACCCAGGATGTTTATAAGCAATTAACAAAAAATAGAAAATATGGCTTATGGTTTCTTCCAGCGTTTCAGCATGTTTTCCAGCACTGGACGCAACTTCGCGTTTTCCGCCATAATCTTCTCTTTGCCCAACACCTTCATTTCTGCATCGATTTCCTTAATGACCCCAGCGTAGTGGATGCCTTCTGCGGCGGAGACGTATTCCACGAGGAACCGTTCCGGACTCATGCCCAGCTTCGTCAGCATCGTCTTCAGTGCATCGGTGCGAGCTTTCATCTTGTAGTTGCCGCTGATGTAGTGACAATGTAGGGCAAGTGGCAAGCGCCAACAATAACCATACCCGCGCCCAACCGCAACGTCTCAAGAAAGAGTCCCTTCACAGATAACATGCAAATGCGTCACGTGCCGTGACTACATGAGGTTAACAAGTCCTCATCAGGTAGAGAGGGATTAAGTTGCACACTATGGAATAGTCGGTCCGAAGTTCTTAATTCCAGGAAATATGCTATGACGGACTATTCAATTCTTAACTTCTTGTATATGTAAAGGAATACTTTTTCGCCGTCGGGCACTGGTTCTTTGAACCTGACCGAGACTTCACCTGGTGACAGTGAAGCCCTGATTTCACCTCTAACTCCAGATGCGGTAACAACTTGTTTTCCCACGAATTTGGAGGCAGCTTCCAAGGTACTGAAAAGAGCTTTCACTGAGTACTCGTTGGCGTCTCCTTTTTGCCCTACAGTTCCTTCCTTGGTCTTTTTTGAGAAGAATTCTAATTTGCTGTTTACTTCGGTGATTCTTCCTCCACCGATTATTCGGAATTCGCGGGCTTGGAGTCCAGGGTTCATCAAGAGGACGTGGTCTCCTTTTTCCGCCACGACTTGTTGTCTGAGTTCTATGTAAACTAGGCATTTTTCAGAAGCCTTTACCGAGGTCTTCACAACGAATTTGCCGTCTTCCATGACTCCGGGTACAACGTTTCCCAGTACTTCATAAGAAGCAACAAACACGTCTACATCGCTATACGGTGTCAACGAACGTAGATAGTATTTGTCCACTTCCAACTCGATTATCACACGACAGGTAGAATTGACGGAGCCAGGAGAAACGGCTACATACCCCCTGTGGGCATCATTAGGTTTTAGGTCTTTGACAGCGACGCCCACTCTTTCTCCGGCGATAGCTTCTTCTTTGTCCTCGCCGAATGATCGCAGCGAACGCACTTGACCTTTTTTGTCGATGGGTTTGAT
>JBGOXQ010000207.1:0-4436 GCA_041479225.1 Bathyarchaeia archaeon | reverse complement strand
TTAAAATCAATAGCATTTAAGCGTATGCCTAACAAATTATACTCGGCAGCATCAACCAAAGAAACCCATATCCCACGAAAATTAACATAAAAACCCATCCAACGAGAAGTCACCAGAACCTAAATTATACTATAAATAAGGGGGGTATAGTTTTTTCCGAGCACTAGAGAAGCAACCTTCAAACATAAACCTAAACCGCAGAACACACCCAACCAGAAAATACAACTCCAAAAAAACCAACACTACAAAAACGAAACAAAGAAAAGTCCAGCAGCCCAGCAACTAGGCTGGAACCGCTGCTTAAGACTCCAATACGTCAAAGAACCCTAGAAGAAGCTTTGCAATTTTTTCGCCAAACTCAGTCTGCAAATAGAACTTCTTCAGCGGATCAATGCGCTGACTCTTAGCCAAGCCAAGCTCTTCGATTTCAATCATTCTTGCGCGAAAAGTACCGTCGCTCAATGTCAGGCTGTTTTCCCGCATGAAATCTTTAGCCTCCTTCCACTTGCCTCTGCTGATATGAAGCAGTAGAAGACAGTCTATGGCGTGGTCCTTCTCCAGCATAGCCTTGATGGCTGAAAGCTTAGAGTCGGTCAAGATGTGTTTTACCTTCTCCTCTTCTCCACTTTTCTTCATTGTCTTAATCACCAACTCAGTTGTCTTCATGATTATGCATAATCTCCTTAAAAGCATTTAAACCGTATTACGAATCATGAAACATATCAGGAGACACATCTCTTCACACAGCGCATCCTGCATAATCATGTTGGCAGAATTGCTTATAAACAAATCTCCAAACGCGGTAATCTGCTTAAATATGAAGCATAAAAACACAGAAAAAAGCAAAAATGACGGGTAGTCGCTGAAGGTTCGGGTGACTTGACGTTGGATGGCTTTTCCTGTTTAATTGCCATGGGATATTTCTCTAAGTGCTAACTTTCGTGGACTGAATTGATTTACTACGAGGATACTGAGAATATGCCTCTTGTTGCATCATGCAGTGCCAACACACCTTGAATAGACTCTTTAAGGTACAATACCGTAATCCGAGCGATTGACATGGCTAAATGTCCCCAATGTGGAAAAGAAGTTGCCAAGCCTGAAAAATCATTCAAAAACAGGTTTTTCCATGTTGAAGCATAAATATGCCAGAAATGCAAATACCGCTTCAAAGAAATGGGCTAAAATGATTTTAACGTGAGCGAAAAATAGTGCGCCCGTTTGCCATGACCACTTCTAAATCGTGATCAACGAGAATTTTGTCTAAACACCCGCTCTCTGAGGAATATGGAGTCCAATTAACGCTTAGACTGTAGCTCTTTGATTCTTTATCCATTGTTAAGGATACCGTTTGCGCAGTTCGGAAGGACTCGCAAGAAGCCATGATTTCTCTAAGTAACGAAATAGCGTCTTCTCTTTTCAGAAGTATCCCCTCAGGTTCCCACTTAGTATTCTGCGGAACTTTGACTTAAGCTTATGCTAAAATAGCTTTTCTTATGCCGCCTAGCATTCTCAATGAAGATTTTCCACTTGTTCTCGCCTTCCAGCTTGATACCGCACACTTTTGCTGGCACCAGAACCCAGCTAAACGCTATTAATAGTTTAAATAAGGGGGCTATAGTCTGCTCCGAGCAACAATTCAGCAACCTTCAAGCCACAACAACAACCAAAAATGACACGTAATCATTAAAAATCATCAAATTGCTTTCTCAAAGATACAAAACCAACACTAACTAACAAAACAAAAAAAGAGATTACCCAAAATTACGGGTTTCTTTCCGCTTCTCAGCTTCCTCATAGAAACGCAAAATCTCATCAATTATCTCGACGTTGGAAAGCAACATCCGCCTACAACAATACCGTTTAACGCCTAAGCTATCCAAAACGTCTTTGGCGTTTTCTCCAGTTCGGATCCTACGGGCAAATTCCTCCCATTTATCTCCGATCAGTTTGCCGCAAGTGAAGCATCTTACAGGGATTATCATCTACTTCTATTTCTCCTAATTTACCTGTAACTCTTCTGTTCCTTAGCTCTTGCGCCTGGACCACCGAACTTTTTCGGCTCCTTGCTACGCGCATCACCAGCAACCATGGTTCGATCATACTCAGTGAAAACCGTACGCAAATGACTACTCTTAGTCCACTTCAACAACGCATTAGCAATTGCCATACGAGCAGCTTCAGCCTGCCCCATATAACCTCCACCTGAAGTTTTCACATCCATATCCAACTGTTTCCACGTAGATTCACCCGCTTGCAAAAGAGGCTCCATTATTTTCTCTCGCGCAATCGCAGGTTCAATAATCTCGACTGGTGTCATGTTTATCCGCACTTTTCCAACACCTTGTCTGACGACAGCGCGGGCAACTGCAGTTTTACGTTTTCCGCTAACAACAAGCACTTTTTTACCTGCCATAATTATGCACCTTTATTCCATCCAATTTCTACAGCTAACTCCTCAAGAGTCAAGCGTGGACCCTTAAGCTTAGATGATTGCGCTGATTCGAAGGTCTCCATTCTCTGATCCTTAAGCTCCAAAGGAACACCCATGAACACTCTAAGCCTCTTATAAGCGCTTTTGCCTTTCGGCTGTTTCCACGGCACCATGCCCCTGACTGTTTTCCGCACTATGCGGTCAGGTCTCCGGCTATGGAAAGGTCCCCGTTCTGGAGCGCCCACTTCAAGGAATTGCTTGGCTTCCGCCACTTTGCTTTGTCTCTTTCCTGAGAGCACGATTTTTTCTGCGTTAACTATGATGATTTGTTCGCCGTTCAGCAGTCTTTTGGCGACTTGGCTGCACATTCTCCCGAGGATAAGGCCTTCACCGTTAACTACTGCGCTTGAGGTTTTTGCTGTTTGCATCATGTTCACCCAATTATTCTGATGTTGGAGCCTGTGGGGTTCTTTTCCACAAGTTCACTTATAGACAGGTATTTTGCCTTTGCGGCTGTCAGCTTCTCTTTTGCCTTCTCAGACACGGAGAACGCAGCAACCGTTACGGCATGATCTAAATTGCCTGAGCCGAGGATTTTGCCTGGAACCAATATGGTTTCGCTTTTCTCGGTATACCGGTTTATCCGACTCAAGTTAACTGCCACACGATGCCTGCTCGGCTTAGCCAAATTCTCAGCAACATCTAGCCAGATGCCGGCATCTTTCTCTCTGCTTTGCTTCTTGAGGTATCGGATGAGCTGAATAATTTCTGGGTTTGTGGATTTAGTTTCTCTCATGCTTGTTGTTCGACCTTTACCTGTTCTTCGAATTCTTTAAGTTGTTTATCAAGAATTTTTGTAGCTTCTTGCAGAATTCTTTCCGGAGGAAGCGCACCTGTTGACTCTATGTTCATGACAAAAGCGTTCTTTTCCCAATCAACTCTTATGCCCTCGTCCTTCTTTGGACAGGCTTCCACACAGTCCATGCACAAGTTGCAAGCTAAGAGCTCTTTAACGTCGACCTTGTTAGCATTCATGCTGAGTACTTTCTTGGAGCAGATATCGGCACATTTCGAGCAATCTTCACAACCTTTCTTGGGAGTTTCAATTCTCGGGTAGTACTTGTATGCGGCAACACAGACGGGCTGCCATTTTGCATGGACTTTTCCTTTGCCAAGTCTGGCGTAAGCTTCAAGTTTCAGTTTCTGCCCCTTAGCTAGCTTCATGACAGGCACTTTATCAGTAACTGGTACTATGCTTGGGTTTTCAGACACCAGTTCTCCTGAGTACACCGTTCGTGTGCCTTCATTAGATTCGGCGTTCAACGTCAATGTAACTCGGCATTGTCCACATCCGAACTCGCTTTTGCACTCACAGTCTTCAGGAAGATTGTAAGAATCCAAATCTGTTTTCAGCGGAACCAGCCCCAGCCTGTGAGCAATCATCTCGTCCTGCAGAATTGAGGAGTTCTCTATCATGACGACTTCATCTATGGCCATGCTGGGAACTTCAGCCAGCGCTATGCGTAGCAGGGCGTTCATCAGAGGAACTTCTGCATCTCTAACGACTATTCGAAGGTTTGTCTCGTCTTTTTCGAGCACTTCTATTTTCACTTATTTAGACACTCCACAAATGACTGGGATAAAGCTGTGCGTTCAATACAGGATGAGGGCATTATTTCAATTTTTCTGTCAATAAAGATGGAACGGAGGCGATTATACGCGTCTGCCTCTTCTGCCGCCAGGTCTTCTTGTGCCGTCGTGTGGAATAGGCGTAACTTCTTCAATGCGCTCTATGCGGAACCCGAACCTAGCAAATGCTCTGATAGCTGCTTGCGCACCTGGCCCTGGGGTGCGCGGTCCTGAACCGCCTGGTGCGCGGACTTTGATGTGTATGGCTGTTATTCCTTTATCTCGGGCTACTTCAGCAGCGCCTGTGGCTGCGCGCATGGCTGCGTAAGGGGAGGATTCCATGCGGTCTGCTTTGACGAACATTCCGCCACTT